>JAUVAN010000031.1 GCA_030591725.1 Deltaproteobacteria bacterium | reverse complement strand
CGGGCGTTTTTCCTACGAAGGAGGAAACGAAGATGCAGGCAATCGCAGAGGCATTTTCCCAGGGTGGAGGTTGGATGTATGTGATCGCATTCACGTCAGTGATCGGTCTCGGCATCATGGTTGAACGTTTTATTTTCCTCTTCTTTAAGTACAACATTAACGCAAACGCGTTTATGGGGCAGATTCAGAAGCTGGTCATGGCGAACAACATCGACCGTGCCATCAAGCTTTGTAACGCCGCCCCCAACGCAGCGCTTCCCAAGGTGATCAAGGCCGGCCTCACCCGAGCCAACAAGGGTGAACTCGAGGTCTCGAACGCCATTGAAGAAGCAACCCTGGAGGTTGTGCCGATCGTTCAGAAGCGCACACCGATCCTCGGTGGTGTGGCCAACATCGCCACTCTGCTTGGACTGCTCGGTACCATCGTGGGTCTGATTCAGGCGTTCTCCGCCCTCGAATCTGCCGCTCCCGACGCCCGTGCAGCCGCTCTTGCCAAAGGTATTTCGGTCGCCATGAATACCACCGCCTTTGGTCTGATTGTGGCCATCCCGTGTATGTCGGCGCATATGTTCCTGGCTTCTGTGACCACCAAGATTCTCAACGAGATCGATCAGTACTCCGTCAAGTTGGAGAATCTGCTCGTTTCTCGTTACCGTGCCGGTGGTTCGCAATAGCGTTGGAACTTCTGCGGTTCTTGAGTTGTCGATCAAACTGAAGAGTTTGCCCGATAGCCTTGAGGAGACTCTGTTTTAGGAGGACGGTCACATGGCAAAGAAAAGACGACAAGAAGAACCATACGAGGGTGATCCGCTGATCCCGATCATGAATCTGGTGTGCATGCTGATTCCTCTCCTCCTGTACGGCGCGGTATTCGTTCGGTTCATGACTTTGACGGTGAACGCCCCCAAGATCTCGCGTGCTCCAGCGCAGCAGCCGCCCGATCAGAACGAGGCGCTCAACCTGACGGTCATGATCACCGATCAGGGGTTCCATTTCAAGGTCAACCCCAAGCACCGGATGTCCTGGATGTCCCAGGCAACAGAGACCGCATCGTCGGGCCCGGACATTCCCAAGAAAGACGACGATTGGGATTTCGACGAGTTTCGGCGGAAGCTCTTGGAGCTGAAGGCCGATCACAGGGAAGAGAGAAACATCATCTTGGGCGCGGAGGACGATATTCAGTTCGAAGTGCTTATCAAGGCGATGGACTACTCGCGCGGGCCTCCGGAAGAACCGCTTTTCGATGTGGTGACGCTGACGCGCGGCGTAGTGTAACAGTTTTTTAGGGCTTACGACTGAGTAGAAAAACGATCATTTCTACGGAGGGCATCGAATGGATCCGAACACACCGGGAAATGCCAGTCAGGTAGACGCACTTTGGGCGGCAAAACGCCAGGCCAAGAAAGACAAGCGACGACTGCGGACTACTCCACGACCGAAATTGCTCATCAACTCGCTGATGGACGCCTTCACGATCATCCTGTGCTTCCTTCTCAAGAGCTTCGGCTCAGATCCCGTGCAGATTCGTGAGTCTGACGACCTGAAACTGCCGAGATCAACGGCCGTGCAGCCGCTCGAGGACGCCATAGTCATCGCAATATCCACGAAGGCGATCATGGTCCAGGATATCAAGGTTGCCGATCTCAGGAACGGCGCCGTTGACGAAAGCATGAAGAGGGACGGACAGGAGGGGCTGCTCATCAACCCGCTATTCGATTCACTAAAGGAAAAGGTGCAACACCTCAAAATGATTGCGGCGAGGACAAATCAGCCGTTTGAGGGCAAAGCACTTGTTGTGGCACATTCGGGGACTAGTTATCGCTTGGTGACAGAGGTCTTGTATACGGCTGGTCAGGCAGAGTTCGAGAAATTTAAGTTTGTCGCCGCAGAAGGTGGCAGTACGAATTAGGACAACTGGCTAATTTTCCCGTTCTGCGGTCTGTCAGGGGATAGGGGGTCCGTTCCAATTGCCACGACGATCGGCTGGAGTACAAGGGGAGTTCGTCGATGGCTTCTTCGACAACAAAATCCACTTCTCGAAAAGCTGGAGTTAAGCCTCAAGCTGGGCGGGGATCCGCGCAGCGCAGGAGTGCTTCTGCGGCGCATCTTCCCAAGGTTCTTCGCATTGGAGTGATCCAGGGCGGAAAGATCATAGAAGAACGGATCATCCGCCGACGAGAGACAATCACAATAGGACCTTCCGAGAAGAACACTTTTGTGATTCCAGCGCAGGATCTTCCGTCGTCCCGATTTGATATTTTCGAAACAAAGGGCGAACACTACACGCTGAACTTCAGCGCCGCAATGAACGGTCGGATCTCCACCGATGGGCAAGTCGTGGAGCTCGCCGATCTGAGATCCAGCGGTCGTGCCCCAAAAAAGGGGAAACTCTTTCAGATCGCCCTGAACGATAAGGCTCGTGGAAAGGTGCTGATCGGCGATTCCACAATTCTGTTCCAGTTTGTCGCGCCGCCGCCTATCCAACCACGACCGCAGCTTCCGTCGTCCGTTCGAGGATCTATGCTCGCCGGCATGGGCTCTTTCGTGGTAGTCGCCTGGCTGTTCTTCCTGGTGATTGAGGTCGGAGTGGTCGTCTGGTGGGAGATGACTGACTGGCCCGTGGTGTCCGACTGGGATAGGTTCATGCAACTCGAAGAACTTATTTCGGCGGAAACAGCTACCTTCGAAAAAGAGAAGAAGGCAGTTCTGGATGGAGAGGGCGACGAGGTAGCCGAGGACGACGAGGGAGAGGAACAGGAAGAGGAACAGAAATCCTCCAGTTCCAAGAAGGTCAAGGACACCGGGCCAAAGAGGTCTGCGGCCGAGATCGCTCGAGAGAGAGCCGAAAAACGGGCCGCGCTGGCGCAACAGATCGCGGAGCGAGGCATCAACAAGATCCTCGGCACACTGGGCGGTGATGCCGAGGGCGCCATTGCCGACGTCCTGAGAGGCGGCGACGTTGGCGCTGACCAGGACGATCTTCTTTCTCAGGTTGACGGAATCGGTGTCGCTACCGGAGAGACCGGTGGGTCTCTGAAAGGTCCTGCCGGCGGAAAAGGAAGCGGTGAAGCCGCAGACATTTCCCAGTTGAAGGTAAAGGGCGGCGACAAGTCGGTAAAGACGGCTGGTCCCGGAGCAGAAAAGAAGATCAAGGGCAAGGTGAGGAAAAAGAAGCCGATGGCGTCAGGTGGTACAGGGATGATGGCCGCCTCGGATGTTGCCAAGGTAGTAAATCGCAGACTCGGCGCAATCAAGGGATGTTATGAGCAAGCGTTAAAACGCGATCCCAGTTTGCAGGGAAAAGTAACTATCCGGTTTACAATCTCAGGGAGCGGAAAAGTTACCACGGCAAGGACCACGATGAATGAACTGACTCCGGCAGTGGGAAACTGTATGGTGGGCGCGTTCAAGAGATTCCGGTTTCCGCCGCCTGAAGGTGGAACCGTGACCTTCGAATACCCCTTTATGTTTACCCCGGCAGGATGAGCTAGTCGGTTTTTGATAAAAATATTCGTTTTCAGTTGCGTTTTGACCTGGGGGAATTAGATTTTGAACAGTTTGTTGCGCTCAGGGAACCTATTCAAGGTCTAGACGAAAAAAACGTTTCGTCGATAGCCAGAAAGGACTCCTTGTGCTAGTAACACAAAGCTGTCTTGTAGATAAGTCAAGTCCCAAGGGGGAAGAGAGCGTTTCAAGAGAGGCAACGGTGATGGGCAAAGCATTAAAAGGACGCGTTCTTTGGAGCGTGGCCACATTGATTGCCGGTATCGCACTGCTCGGCAACGTAAGGGCCCAGAGTGTGGCCCCAGATGCGCAACCAGATTTGGACGTGACAGTTGCCGTTGATGACACAAATCTCTCGGGAGCGCAGATGGTCGCGTGGATAGACCAGCAGATGGGTGTGGTTCGTGGGATTTACCACCGCGTGCAAAATATGCTCGACCGCGCGCGCAAGGAAAAGGACACGCTCAAGATCACCTGCCTCGATGACAAGCTGACCCAGATTCACGTCAATATGAGGGGAGTCGAGGAACGAAAGTCGGCATTGGAGGTTTCTGTGGGGGGGGGCGATACCGCATCCGCCAAACAGCAATTTGTTATTTTGAAGATCTACGTTGCACGAATACAGGGATTGATGGCCGAGGCCGAAAACTGTATCGGCGACACAGATGTTGTTATTGGTGAGTCGGAAACCATTGTGACTGTGGATGAGGATATTACCCTGGAGGATCCAACGGAGCCGTTGAACGTGGAAGTAGGGGTGGACCAACCTCCACACGCGAGTGCGTTTTTTTAAACAGGATGTGGACGCTGTGGTGTCGGCAATAGGGGCGGCACACACCATTATCAGAGAATAATAACTCAAGAACGTGATGCGTAGTTTTTTTGCCGGCTTGATCGCGCTTGTCATTTTTGTCGCCTGTGTCGCGGCTGATGCACAGATGTGGCTTGAGGATCGCGCGGACAAAGAGGGCTCCGGCATCAAGGTGAGTGATTCTCTGGTCCTGCACCTGGGCCTCGGCGCTGAAGCCGGCTACGACACAAACACTTTCTACGTGGCCGGGAACAAGGATCCAGCCGTGCGGTTGCGGATCACTCCGTACGTGGACCTGGCTACCAGAGACGGCAAGCGACGTGTGCAGGACGACGGCGTTCTCGATGCGACCCCACCAAAGATAAGGTTTCGGTGGGGCGTTGCCAGCTCATACGACCATCATTTCGCCCTGAATGATAATTCCAACGTTGATCAGGTCAACGGCAAGAACGCTTTCGGCGTATCTACCAACCTCAAATTCGAGCTGTTTCCCGAGGGCAACTTCGGTCTGATCCTCGACGCGGCTTACATGAGGACACTCACACCTTATGAGACAGCTTACGACGCCAACAACCGGCACGACATAAGACCGGGTATCGGTTTTCGCGTGAGGCCCGGCGGAGGCACCCTTACCTTCGAAACCGGTTACCGCCTCAACTTTGTCATCTGGGAAGACCCCAACATGGGAGATCAGAACGACAAGCACACCCATGATGTGCGTTTCCACACCTCCTGGAAGGTGTTCCCCAAAACAGCCCTGGTCTCAAGGTTCAATTTCACGCCGACGGTCTATTACGGCAGCGCCACGATCAATAACAATTCGTTGCCCATCAGAAGCCTTTTCGGAATCCAGGGGCTTGTAACCGATCGTTTCGGCCTGCTCCTGCTGGCCGGATACGGAGCCAGCTTCTACTCTGCCGGACCCAACTTCGACAGCGTCCTCGCCCAGGCGGAGCTGATGTTCTTCGTCACTCCTTTCTCCAACATCAGGCTCGGCGGACAGAGAGATTTCGTGGACTCCATGTACGCAAATTTCTTCGTCAAGAACGGGGGATATCTCTCGTACGAGCACATGTTCGGAGGCGTCTTCCTCGCCACTCTGAAGGGCGAGGTGTACTATCGTGACTACGCCACCAACTCTGGACCTTTCCACCCGGGGATAAGCGTTTCTTCTGCTAATCACGAGAGATCCGATGTCTGGGCGAATGCGGCACTCCTCCTGGAGTTCCGCATCGTCGATTGGCTGTCAGTACACGCATCCGGCAGTTACCTGGCTGACATTACCGACTTCAGTTACACGGTTACCGATGACGATGCATCGACGCCGGACACCGTCTACAACGCCGGATTCAACAAATTCGAGGTATTCGCCGGCGTCCGGGCGCATTACTAGATGCTCAGAAATGTTGGGCTTGTTGCAATAGCCGCCGTCACCGCCGGGATCCTCGTGACGGCTTGCGGCTCCACGCAGCCCGTCACGCCCATACCCATCGACAGCGGCGATTCCATGGACACCACCCTCGGACCGGGAGACGTGTTCGACATCCGCGTGTACGGCGAGAAGGAACTGACCGACACATTCAAGGTGGCTTCCGACGGCACCATCGAATATCCGCTCCTGGGAACCGTTGTAGTGGGCAGCTTGACCCCCACCGAGGTGACCAAGCTCCTGGAACAGTTGCTCATCGACGGAGATTTTCTCAAAAAACCTCACGTATCGGTCCTTGTCAAGGAGTACAACAGCAAGAAAGTGTCGGTCTTCGGGCAAGTCAAAAAGCCCGGCACCTTTCCGTACCAGGAAGGTATGAGCGTGGTGGAGGCTATCTCCCTGTCAGGCGGGTTCACGTCCATGGCCCGTGCCAACGATACTACCGTCACCAGAATCGTGAACGGCGAAGAGAAGCAGTTCACGGTGCCTGTGGAGGCCATCGGGCAGGGAAAGGCATCCAACTTCATTCTCCGTCCAGGCGACATCCTCTTTGTCCCCGAGCGGGTCTTCTGAGCAGCTGATTCCATGGGTATGTGTTGACGTTGCGGATAGTGTAGCATACAGTATCCATTGTAGGGTAAAGTAGTACAATTCATCCCATCATGGAGGGAACTCAGATGTCAAAGAGCGACAAGCGAAAGCAAAGCCTGTATTTCCCCGAGGAAATGCCCAATGAGATAACGGCCGAGGCAAATCGTCAGGATCGTTCCCTGTCCTGGATCGTGCAAAAGGCGTGGAAGATCGCCCGAAAAGACATCATGAAATACCCGTCCGTCAACGAACCGGATGAGATAAACTCAAAATCCTGACGATCGAAGACCCTTGCAGAGATTCAGATATCAGTCGTTGCAGGAGAGATCGGTTCGCGGTACGGACGGAACCAGGATCTTTTACGAGCGTGGCGGTGTCGGGACGCCGCTATTGTTCTGTGACGGGTTGCTTTGCGAAGGCCATACCTGGAAATACCTGATTCCCGCCCTTCAACCCAATCACGATTGCCTGCACTGGAACTACCCGGGCCACGGATCGTCCCAGGATCCATCGTACTGGGCCGATCTGTCCATTGAGAGGCTCGCGGACGACGCCGCCATTGTGATCGATCACGCCGAGGTCAAAGGCGTCACCGTTATGGGACACAGCCTGGGTGTTCAGGTCGCGCTGGAGTTGTGGCACCGGCACAGGGATTTGATCTCCGGCCTGGTGCTCCTGTGCGGCTCTCCGGGGCGAATAATCGAAAGCTTCCACGAGAGTGCAGTTCTCGGGTATCTGGTGCCGCTTTTCGACGTGATCACCCGGTTTCTTCCGAATCTGGCTTCCAGAGCGTGGCGATCGCTCCCATCAGACTGGATATTGCGAACAACTCTGCGATCCCACGAGGTCAATAATCGCCTCATCCGGGCGCCGGATCTGGCCGAGTATGTTGCCAGAATGAACCGGGTGGACATAAGGATCGGGCTGCACATACTGGAAGGGGCAGGACACCACGACGCTACCCCCTATCTTTCTGATGTGGACGTTCCCACGCTGGTCATAGCAGGTGAAGAGGACAGTTTTACGCCCTCGAGGCGATCCAGCCTGATGGCCTCGACCATACCGGAGGCGCAACTGATGATGGTACCGGGAGGAACCCACTCCCTTCCCATTGAGCAACCGGATCTTGTCATCCTGCGAGTCAGGCGCTTTCTCAACGAGCGATGATCGGGCTGTCCTGGCCCGCCCACCACTTCTCGACATCATCTATCAGATCGGCGCGATGGCAGTCGGGCAGTGACCGAAGGAGGGTTGCTCCATAGCCCATGGTGTCGAGTCGTTGATCCATTATCGCAACCACCCCGTGATCATCCCTGGTCCTTATGAGCCGTCCGAACCCCTGTTTCAGGGCCAGCGCAGCTTGCGGAACCTGATAATCGGTAAAGGGCGTCTTGCCGTCTTCCTTCAGGCGGTCGATACGGGCGGCAACCACCGGATCGCCAGGTGATGCGAATGGGAGCTTATCAATGATGACGAGCCGTAGCGCATCTCCCGGAAGATCCACCCCTTGCCAGAAACTCGTTGTGGCTACGAGAACCGAGGATCTCTCCTGCACGAATCGGGACATGAGAACCGACTTGGGCGCGTCCCCCTGAATGAGAAGCGGTCCGGGCATCTTGCCGATGAGATTTGCGTGGATGGCACGCATGTTCTTGACGGATGTGCACAGCACCAGCGCTCCGCCACCTGTTATTGCTACCAGACGTGTCACCTCATTTGACACGTGAGACACAAAGTCGGAATCTCGCGGATCAGGAAACCCGGACGGAACGTAGAGCACGACTTGTTTTTCATAATCGAACGGCGCCGCGAGGGACAGCTCGTCCGCATCGAAATCGATTCCCAACCTGGAGCACAGAAATTCGAAGTTTCCTCCGGTAGAAAGCGTCGCGCTGGTAAGCACGACGGAAGGGATGGAAAAGAGCACCCCACGCCTGAAGAAGTCGGAGACATCGATGGGTGAAGCGCCGAGCACCACGGAACGCTGTCGCGTCTCTATCCAGTGAACATAGCTTTGCGAGTCCCCTTCGACGACATCCGCGAGATCGCTACGAATCCCGGTGATTCGGAGGGCGCAGTGATCGACAGCCTGATCATGGCCTTTCAGCGAGTGAAGGGACATCTCCACCGCTTCCAGGGCCGAATCGAGCTTGTGGTAGATCTGAATGACCTCGGCCGGGATCTCGCGTGTTGCGAGGTGATGTCGCCCCTGTTGCTCGCCTCTGAACGCCGTGAACATCGCTGAAGTTTCGGCGCGCGCGTATTTTATAAGATTGGGACGTCTCGTCTCATTGGGGTCCTCATTGATTCGTGCGCTCTTCACCGCGTTCATCGTTTCGGTCATCAGACGGTCAATCCGACCGGATGATATTTTGATACTGAAGAACTCAGTGGCGATATCCTCGATCAGATGGGCCTCATCGAAGATCACCACATCGTGTTCGGGCAAAACGGAGCCGCCCTGGAGCCGGGTGGCGAGATCCGCAAAATAGAGGTGATGGTTGACGACGATAATACGTGCACGCCTGGCCGTATCTCTCGCCCTTGTCAGATGACAATCAGAGTGGAAAGGACACTTCTGGCCGATCCTCGTCTCGCGGGTAGAGCACACTTCTCGCCAGAGAGGTGAGTCGTCACTGAGCCCCTCGACCTCCATGCGGTCGCCGGTCAGTGTTGTGCGAGACCATTGTTCCAGTCGGCTCACCTCATGGGAATCATGAGCCAGGACACGAGGTGAACGAAGGAAGTTTTGGAACCTTCGAACACAAAGGTAGTTTTCCTGACCCTTCAGGTAGGTTGCCTGTGCGGATATTCCGAGCGCCTCCTCGAGAAAGGCCAGATCCTTGAAAAATATCTGTTCCTGCAGGTTCCGGGTACCGGTGGAGATCACAACGCGTTTCGAAGAGAGGATCGCCGGAACCAGGTATGCGAGTGTCTTTCCCGTGCCGGTGCCGGCTTCGGCGAGGAGCACCCCATCGCCCATCACTGTTTTTTCGACTGCCGCTGCCATCTCGATCTGCGAATCGCGGCGTTCGAACTTCGACAGCTTCCTGGAGATTGGCCCGGACGGCCCGAAGATGTCCGTTACATCGGTCAAAAGATGTACTTGATGATGAGATATGCAAGCAGGCAGAACGTGATGACAAAGACCCCGGTGGAGATCGGATCGATACCAGTGGCCCTGAGGATCTTCCGTGCTTCTCGCTTCGCCTCTTCGGTCAGCGTGTCGTCGTCGATCAATTGCTTTGCGTACGCGCGAGCGGACTTGAAATCGCCCTTTTCGTAGTGACGCCTCGCGGCCTCTATTTTTTCTTGCGCATTGTCCACGATCTGGATTCTAGAACTCTGTGAGCGGACAGGTCAATTATCGTTGCGAACACATTCCTCTTGGTGGTAAGTAATTTCAACGTTCTTTTTCATTTTTTTCGCTGCATGGACAAGAGCGAAATACTTTCGCTCTGGGAAGCCGGTTGGAAACCGGCGCGGCCCCCGCCACTGTATCCGGGGACGAACGCGGCACTGCCACTAGATCAAGAGATCCGGGAAGGCGCCGCAAGTAGGTTGATCCGGGAGCCAGGAGACCTGTCCAGCGGCACCTCTAGTCTACGGGGTGTAAGACTTCACGGTTCCCTGACACGCGATCTATTCGAAGCGTGTTCGAAGCTTGCCTCACGGACGAGGGGAGAATTGCTCGTCGCCCGGGTCGGGGTGAGAGCTTGTTCAAGGGGAACCGGAGGTAAACGCCATGGGAAAATCAATTATTTGGATGCTGGTCATCATGGGGGCTCTCGTGCTGCCGTGCGC
This sequence comes from Deltaproteobacteria bacterium, assembly GCA_030591725.1. Taxonomy (GTDB): domain Bacteria; phylum Myxococcota_A; class Polyangia; order JAAYKL01; family JAAYKL01; genus JAUVAN01. The sequence goes on along the minus strand of JAUVAN010000031.1, from coordinate 8,558 downwards.
GTGCTCTGACGATGACGACACGGACGCCGGGATCGACGGTGGGGCAACCGACACGGACACCGACACGGATACCGACACGGATACCGACACGGACACCGACACGGACACCGACACGGACACGGACACGGATACCGACACCGATACGGATGCCGATGGCGGAGCCCTCGCAATTATCGGGAGCTATACGGAGAGCTGGGGCGCCGCCCACGAAATCACCGCCGGCAGCTGGACGACGGTTTTCCCGCCATACGAAGACGCGGGACCCACTACCAGCAAGTGTCACATCGAGGCGTACGACAACGCAATCGGGTATCTGACAGCCCAGAACGACAGCGTGGACAGCTACCACCCAAACTTGTGGTCCCGGTACGATTGGGTCCATGACAGCCAGGCGGACGGAGGTGTGAGTCTCTATTACTGCCAGGTGGAATACGCGGCTGCAGACGAGGCAGCAGCAGCAGCCAATACGTCGGCGGACCACGGTGATATTTCGGGAGGCTGCAACGGATTTTTCTGGGCGCAGCTGATCTCAGACTAGTTTTTCGAGAAGTTCCCGGTGGCTTTTGTCCAGGTTGTGCAGCCTGACAGATATGGCGAAGGCTCCGTCCGCGCGACGCTTGAGCTTGACGATCTTGCCGTGGAACATCCGGGCGCCTTCGTTGTCATCGGAAAACCCGAACCGCACCCGGGAACCCGGGGGTAACCCTGCAGGGCATAAGAGCACGGCCATGCCGTCGTAGTAATCTATGAGCATAGTTGTTTCGAGGGGGCGCTCCGTGATGTTGCTGCTCATCGACTCTTCTTGTCCAACGCGGCTTCGCGCATCTCCCTGCGCTCATCCTTCTTGCGAATCTGAGCGCGGTGATCGTATTGCTTCTTTCCCCTGGCCAGTCCGACGAGCACCTTGGCCCAACCGTTCTTGAAGTAGATCTCCAGCGGGACCAGAGTGTATCCGCGTTCCTTTATTTTTATCCCGAGCTTCTCGATGATCCGTTTTTGCATCAGGAGCTTTCGCTCTCTTTTGGGCTCGTGGTTGAAGTGGGTCGCGTTTTCATATGACGTGATATGCGTGCCCACGAGAAAGAGTTCTCCTTGCCGATACGTGACGTAAGAATCCGTGAGATCGGACTTGCCCTGGCGCAGGGACTTGACCTCGGTTCCGACAAGGACGAGACCGGCCTCGAAGGTGTCCTCGATGTTGTAGTCGCGCCTGGCTCTTCGGTTGCGACAGACTATCTTTTCGCCGCTTCGTTCCATACTCATGATGCGTTCTTTTAGCTCGAACGATATTGTCAGGGCAACCCCATCCCGGCCTTCCCCTGATATAGGGGAAGGGGAAGATGATGGAGGCCACTTTAACGGCAACCCCATCCTCATGGCGCCCTCGCCAGGGAAAGCACATCCACCCTGCGGGCGCCCGCCTCGACAAGAGCCTGTGCGGCTGCTCGTACAGTGGCGGTGGTTGTGACCACGTCGTCGACAAGAAGCACTCTTGCGTCTGCCAGGCGCGGTGTTGAGTCGGCGGCAAAGGCGCCTCGAAGGTGCCTGAGGCGTTGCGCTCGATTCAGGCCTGCTTGCTGCATGGTCTCACGTGTACTTCGAAGCGTGTTGGTGTCCAGAGGCACACGGCAAGCCGCGGCGGCATACCGGGCAAGCAGGGCGGACTGATTGAATCCCCGCTGTCGTAGCCGGGAGGGGTGGCTGGGAACAGGCATCACCACATCCGGGGTTGCAAGAACCCCATCCTGGCTAAAGAGCAGTCTTCCCAGCTGAGTGCTGAGCCAGGGCGCCGGCCGGTATTTGAATCGAAGAATGGCTTGCTTGACCGCCCCACCGTACAGGAAAGGTGCATAGGAACTCGAAAACGCGGGTCTGTCGGCCAGGCAATGTCCGCAGACGTGGTCCTTTCCGACTCCGTCGAAGGTCAACCCGCAGATCGGACAGCGCGGTGATCCGGTTGGGACCAGAGATTCAATGCAGACGGAACAGAAGGCAGCGCAAATGGAATCACCGCCGGCGAGCGAAACAAAATTATCGCACGCCGTGCAGCGAGGAACCCACAATAGATCAGCCAACGCAGTCAGAATTCGTTTCGGGGCCATTGTCCCCATGTAATCGGTCGTTCGAAGGGAAAGTTGCGAACTATTTTATCTTTTCTTCCAAAATCTACCCGTGCGATAATGTCTCTCATGAGATTCTCGATTCGCATCATTGTGTTGCTCGGAGTGGTCTGCGCGGCTCTCCCGGTATCCGCGTCGGAAAATACGGACAAATCGACGGCCGGCGTTGTCGTAGAGAACGAGGGCCCGCCAGGAAGACATTTCCGCCTCAAGGATCCGGAGCCGGCATTCTCCGCCGACGAGATAATCAAGAACGCGCGGCTCCAGAGCTGGGGGCACGGCCTTCTGGGCGCGGGGTTCGGGATCATCCTGGGCGGAATCGCTCTCATCGAGGTCGATCCCTGGGGCGGCATTGGGCTTGGTGGGTTCATCACCGTCGGTGCGGGGATATTCATATGGACGGTGAGTATGTTTCTGCTCGGATTCTCCCGACCCGTTCACGAGAAGGTGGTTCCCGTTTCATCAGACGACCTCCAGTAACGCGGCGGCACACTCCCTGATCTCCCCTGGAAGACGATTGTCAGCGGCCACCTGCACGGCGTCTGACGCGGTGATGCCCGGAATCAGGGACACACCGATGGACGAGGGGAGGTCCGGGTTGTTTACCAGGGCGAAGGCCACCCTCCTCCTCATCCTCCACCTGGTGTTGAATGCGATTTGAGCGAGTACCGCCGGCGTGCTCATTCGTCTCGCGGCGATCCGAACCACATCGTCCTCGGTGAGCTTGGGGTTCCCAAGGAGTTTGATCGCAACCGAGGGGTGGGGATCGAGCATAGCCATCTCCACGACACGTCGAGTGGGCGTCGAGGCCAGGGCCTTTCGCTCGCCCAGGGTGAGAGGTCGCTCTGAACCGTAGTTCGGGACTTCACTATCGTCGTCATCGAAGCCGGTCGAAGCAGGCTGGACGAGAAACAAAAGAGTTAGCCTGTCGCCTTGCGCAGCGGCCGCCTCCCGGGTGTGGGTCCTGTGCTCCTTCGGCCAGTGGTCCTTCAAGATCGAAAGAAAGGCGGCATTGGAGGTAATGACGAAACGATTTTGACGAAAGCGAAAAGCGTTTGCCACGACGGTCGAGAAACACGTTGTCGCCTCCTCCGGCGCAATGCCGAAGATAGATCTGCCGAAGAATATCGTCCGCTGGGCCCAGTCGTCGAGAGATTCGATCCGCCTGGTTAGCTTGTCGAGCCAGATGGAAGGTTTGTCGATAACGGGCATAATGAAAAAGTGCGGGGTCAGTCGAGGGATCTTGCCGCCACAGCCTGTACCCGGACATCGAACGAATCGTCGTAATCGGCGGGTACTTCATCGAAGATGAGCTGGAATACTGTATTGCCGTTACCTTCAACGGAGCAGTTGTACAGGGCTCCCCCACGCCGATAGTGCCCTCCCATCGCGCCCTTCGGCGTGGCCTCGATGATAGAATCGTCTATGAGTTTTCCGCACGGGGCTCTCACCTGAGCACGTATGTCACCGACCGCGTCAATCAGCTGAGCACGCATGATGATTCTGGAACGCCCGGCCGTGGCGTTATTGGTCACCTCCCCCTGGACCACCAGGAACGTAACTTTTTCCCTGTTCATGATTATCTTGCGCCGGTGGATCATGACCTCGATATCCCTTGCCTCTTTGGGAAGCTCCTCGAGCTTCTCTCCTGACAACGCAAAGGATATCTGGTCGCCGAGATCCGGAATCGAAATGTCCCAGCCGTTTCGGTACGCCACGAACACCAGGAAGCCAACCAGAAGCACGACAATAACGAAAATCAACTTGCCGATTGTCTGACCTCTGGCGGGGACCTCGTTCGCGACGACGAATCCTCCCAGATCGAGAGGTGCTTCCATCTCCCATGAGGATGCCGTTCCACCGTAGATCTCCGAAGCGGAGGTTGATGTGTCGGTCTCGACGGACTCCGGAGCGTCGATCGGCGGTGGTGGCGGAGCAGGCGCGGGTTGAGCCGGCATGGGTGCCGGTGGGGCGGGTTGCACGAGTTGTGGCGTCGGTTCCTCGAGTTGTGGCGCCGGTTCTTTTGTGGGTGACTCTTTCAGGAATGCAAACTCGCCGGGAAGGTGATGTTGGCCGGTGAACTCCTCGTATCCGGAAGGCGCAGCCTCGGAACGCCTGGCGATGGTGAACAAATTCTTGCATCGCGAGCATCGCATCTTCCGGGGTTTCTCGCCGATCATGTTCTCGGGGATACTGTATCCGGTGGAGCATTTGGGGCATTTGATGATCATGTTCGAGTATTCTCTTTCGCGTTCACTGTTCCCAAAAAACAGGTTCGCTCAATTGCGATTCTTTCGCATTTTGCCCTCGATGAACAAAGAGGACAAGGCCGATCGGGTTTGTGTGATAGATTAAAAAACATGCGCAGTCCTATCTTGCCGGTTGCCATTGTCACGACGATGCTGGGCTCGGTCGCGGGTGTTTTGATCACCCTTGTCGTCGTGTCTGACGAAGAGGAGTCGCCCGACGGTTGGCAGGAGAGTGATTCGAACGCCGACGGTGAAGTGGACGAGTGGATCATCTTCAAGGACGGCGCGTTTCTCAAGTGGGAGAGAGATAACAATTTCGACGGCCGCAGGGACGACTGGACTGAGTTCGAGGACGGTGTTCCCGTGCGATCGAAGAGGATACCAACTTCGATGGCAAGACTGACGAATGGGTCCAGTTCGACGAGATGGGTCGGGCGAGCGAGATCAAGAACGATCTGAATTTTGACGGCAAGGTCGACGAGTGGACCATCTTCGTCATGGGAGTGCAGATAGGCTCCAGGAGCGACAAGAACTTCGACCAGAAAGTGGATGAGTGGGTCAAGCACGGCAAGTACGGATACAGAAACAGGGTCGATAACGATACCAATTTCGACACGAGGATTGACGAGTGGGTATATTGCGGAGAGTTCGGCCAGACGGAGAGAATAGAGAGCGACCTGAATTTCGACGGTTCAGTGGACGCGTGGGAGTTCTTCGAACTCGGGCACTTCACGAACGGCAGATACGATCTCGATTATGATGGACTACCGGATTCGTGGTCGTTTGGAAAATTCGGTCAGGTGGTGGAGCAGCACTGGTCACTGGACGGGAGCGGGAAACCGGACAAGAAGGCATTCTACGTTCACGGAGTGAAAATCAGGGAAGAATTTGATCTCGACCACGACGGTGTATTCGAGGTGGTGAAGAAATTCGACAAGTTCGAGAGGGAAATCGATCCATGAAATCGAAGGGAAAATCCAGACTGCCGGGATTCCACAATAGAAGCCTTGCAAAGAGGCTGGAAGAAATATCACGACGGGTCACAAAGCCCGGTTTTGGCGCTGACCTCACTCTTGAGAAGGCCGACGCGATGATCGAGAACGCGGTGGGGGTGTTTTGCCTGCCGCTGGGTATAGCAACCAATTTCATGATCAACGGGGTGGAATTGCTGGTGCCCATGGCGGTGGAGGAACCTTCCGTGATCGCTGCGGCCTCCAACGCCGCAAGGATGGCGCGGGCCGGCACGGGGTTCCTGGCGCAGGCCGACCCACCCATCATGGCCGGCCAGGTGGAAATCCTCGATCCATCGCCCGGCGCGAAAGAGCGTCTGGAAAACTCCGTCGATGAGATCGTACGGCTAGCCGACTCCGTCCAGCCGGAGCTTGTATCACTTGGCGGCGGGATGCGCACAATGGCGGTCCGTTGCGATATTGGCGAGCCCGGGCGCCTGGTCGTTCACTTGCACGTCGATTGCCGCGATGCCATGGGCGCCAACATGGTCAACACAATGGCCGAGGCCGTGTCCCATCGCCTGGCCGAAATTGCGGGCGGACGGGCCGGGTTGCGGATACTCACAAATCTGGCGGATCGTCGTCTCGCTCGCGCGAGGTGCTCCATCCCGTTCGAGGCTCTCGAACGAAAGGGGTTCCCCGGGAAGGATGTGGCCCTGGGCGTATCCGCAGCCTCAGATTTCGCGAGTTCGGATCCGTACAGAGCGGCCACGCACAACAAGGGTATCTTCAACGGAATAGACGCATTCCTGCTCGCCTGCGGAAACGACTGGCGCGCAGTGGAGGCGGGGGCACATGCCTTCGCGGCGAGAGGTGGAAGCTACGCCCCGCTGGCGACGTGGCAAATAGAGGGATCCTATCTGGTCGGGGAGGCGGAGATGCCCATGGCTGTCGGCCTGGTAGGTGGCGCATCCACAGCACATCCCGGGGCGGTGGCGTGCCTGGATCTCGTGGGTGTCGAGTGCGCGTCCGAGCTGGCGCAGGTGGCCGTATCCGTGGGACTGGCGACAAATCTAGCGGCTCTGGCCGCCCTGGCCAGCGAGGGAATACAGTCGGGTCATATGCAGTTGCATGGCAAGAAACAGGCGTTACCAGCAGATACCGAGGGGATCGATTCCGAGTGATGAGCAGGTTCCCGAAGCGCAACCCGGCACATCGTCCACCAGATCACATGCAATGAGGCAGATGTCGGCCGGTGTGCATATGGCGCCGGCGATGCAGTCGTAGGGCGCAGCGCACGGGTCTCCCACCGAGGCGTCGCCGGCCGGATGACAGAAGCCAGTGGGGGGATCCGGATCGAGGAGATAGCAGGAGGAAACGCCACCGTCGAAGACAGCACAGCCGGCGTCTGCGGTGAGCAGGTCGCAGGTAGTTACACATGACAGGTCGATCTCGCAGTCGTTGTCATCGCAGTCCGTGAGGCCGTCGTCGTCGTTGTCGAGGCCGTCATCGCAATCGGTTTCACGGCAGGTGAGCTGGAATTCAAACGGTCCAGCAGAGCCGGACGGTCCATCTACCACGAGGAAGTAGGAGATCGCCGGATCCGGCGCAAACTCTACCGTCGACGAGCCCGCGTGGGCGACGGCATCGGACGAGCAGAAATCGGCAAGAACGAGGAGCTCCTGCCCGGGAGTCTCGTTCGAGAGGGTCGCCTCGAGGATGGTGCCGGTGGCGCTCGCCGTGAATGCAAAGACCTTCTCCGGGCCGTTGAGGGATGTGGAGTAGAAGGAATAAATCTCTATGGAGTTGGTAAATCCTGCGGTGGTGTGAGAGCCCATGTGTCCGCAGGTGATCGTCTCGTCGGGCGCGCACGACTGAATGCAATCGACCTCGAACACGCAGTCGTCATCTTCACAGTCCGTCAGGCCGTCTCCGTCGTCGTCGATGTTCCCTGTGCAATTCACCTCCACCGTCTCTTCGGTGAGCAAGAGATCAAACGAGCATGCTGCGCCCATGTACCCGTCAACGACAACGAAGAGAGTCGAGGACGGCTGGATAATCGCGGCGGCGGATTCGTCTCCCGTGCCTGCCGAGTAGGCGACACACGAGTTCTTTGTACAATCCTCACCCAGAAGAAACAGGTCGAGATCGCAAGTCGCGTTCGTCAGTGTCGCCGTCAACCTGATGGCGACGTTGCCCGTGTGATCGAACTGGTAGGCCAGATCCGATCCGCTCTCGTCCAGAGCCGTGCAGTTGTAGTCGAATAGATCGTTGGGTTCGCCGACGGTAGTGTCGGACATGACAGTATTCACGATCGCCGGCTCAACCATCTGGCACGATCCGTCTCCGTCGAGGACCGTGGTGTCGGTGTCAGTGTCGGTGTCCGTCTCTCCGGAGCCATCGGGGCCCGCGTCGGGTTGCGTATCCGTATCTCCCCCGTCCACCGAGCTGTCCGCTCCACCGTCCATACCTGCATCTCCGGGGGATCCGCTCGGGTCGCAGGCGAAGAGAGCTACTCCAGTCGCCAGGAGGAGAAGAGAAGTAAAGAGATGTCCGTTTTTTCTCATGCGCCTTTACCGGGCTCTTATTGCGAGGCTTTCGATCTACAGATCTCCAGCCCCTTGCGAGCGGCGTCCGCCTCCTGCGACTCGGGAGCCAGCTCTATGAATTTTTCGAAATGACCGGCCGCGTCGGTGAAGCGACCGATCCGCGCCAGGGCGTTTGCCAGGAGGATATGCGCCCTGGGAAACGAGTCGTCCCTTGAAAGAGCTGCTTCGTAGAGCGCAATGGCCTCCGTGTCCTTGTCGAACCTGGCCAGAAGCATTCCGGCGGTGGTCAGGGTGAAGGCATCACTGGCAGCGAGATTGGGCATTGATGCCAGCACGGCTGTCGCCTCGTCTATTTTTTTCATATCGAGCAAGACCCGACCCTCGCTCAGAGCGCAGATGGGATCGTCCGGAGCGATCTCCTTTGCCTTGCGATAATTGACCAGGGCTTCTTCTTGCCTGTTCCCCGCGCGATCCAGATCGCCCAGGCCGAGCCACGGATCCGGATCGTCGGGGGCCAGCTCGGCCGCTTTCTCGAACGAGCCGCGGGCAGCGTTTGTCTGATCCATGGCCGCCAGAAGGAGACCGTAATTGTAATGTGCGTCCGCTTCCTCCAGGTTTTTTTCAAGGTACAGGGTGAGCGCCTTGTTCGCGCCGGCCAGGTCGCCCTTGTCCATGAGCAGCAATCCAAGG
>JAUVAN010000232.1 GCA_030591725.1 Deltaproteobacteria bacterium | reverse complement strand
CCGTCCCAACGGTCGATCCAGTCGTCGGCGTTGAGGGCAGTGGTCAGAGGTTTTACAAGGGATTTGAGAAAACGCCTGACCGCGAATGCGCCGGGGAAATGACGCAGGCAGTTGCTCGCGCCGAGGATCGAGTAGGCCATTCCTCGAGGGGTGGTGATGCTGACGTTCGCCAGGAGCTGGTTGAACAGGTCGATGGCGACTCCGTGCAGAAGGGTAGGGCCGTGGCCCACTGCGTATCCCAACCCCCAGATTGCCTTGCCGAGGGCCACGTCGGAGGCGTCGTCACTTCGCCTGCGATCGTAGCTCATGAGTCCCGCGACGGCAGATCCGTCGCCGATCAGGTGCTGCAGGAGGGTCAGGTATCTCTCCGAGAGTTTGGCTGCTTCTGGAACGCCGAACATGTCGTAATACTTGAGGGCGGCCACAAGACCTGCGGCAGCGTCCTCGAGCCAGTAGCCGTGAGAAAAGTCGGGGAGCGGCCCGCGCGCGTGATGGGAAAGACCGATGTCGTCGCCAAGGCGTTCGAGGTGATCGAGCTTGGGCGCCGGCAGGTTCGTTGCGGACAGGGGTCTGGCCATTGAGGTGGCCACCGGCGCAGTTGACGAGGCATGACTGCGCACCTCGTCGAACAGCTGGAGATAAGAGCGCGCCACGGCGGCCCAGGTCATGTTCCTGCAGTGAAGGTACGCGCGCTTGCGCATGGAGGCCAGCGCGACCTCGTCGCCGAGCAGGTCGATGATTTCTCGTGACAGCGCTGCGGGATCCTCCGGCGGGACCAGGCGGCCTCGTCCATCGGCCAGGAGCTCCTCGGCGTGCCAGTACGGAGTGGAAACCACCGCCTTGCCGGCGCCCATCGCGTATGCCAGGGCGCCGCTGGTGATCTGATCCAGGTTGAGGTACGGCGTTACAAAGATATCCGTGGCGCCCAGGTATTCGAGCAACTCGTCCAGCTCGACGAAGCGTGGATGGAAGAGTACGTGATCTTCGATGCCCAGTTCGCGAACTCGACGTTGCAGGGCGAGCCTGTGAGACTCGCCTTCGAGTTTCAGGATGGCCGGATGAGTGGCTCCCAGGATCAGATATGTCGTTTTGGGGTGCTTCTTCACAATCGCCGGGAGGGCCTCGATCATGTGCTCGATTCCCTTGTTGGGACCGAGCAGGCCGAATGTCAGGAGGACCCGTCGTCCTTCAAGACCGAACTTGTCCTTGTAGTAGGCTGGATCCACGAAGGACATGTCGTGGATTCCGTGTGGAATGAGGGCGATCTTGTTTTTGGGTATGTTGTACGCCGTCTCGAGGAATTCGACAGCGCGCTCGCTCATAACAACCAGCTTCGATGCGAGGCCCGCGATCTCGATGAAGACCTCGCGCTGTTCCGGTTTCGGATCCTTGAGCACGGTGTGACATGTGACAACCACGGGACACCTGATGTCGCGCAAACCCGTCAATATGTTCGCGCCCCATTTTCCCCCGAAGATGCCGTACTCGTGCTGAAGGCTCACCACGTTGATGCGACTGAAATTGAGAAAATCGGCAGCCCTGGTGTAGTCGACGGGGAAGTCCTGACGCAGCTCGAAACGAACTCGATCCGGATAGATATAACCCTCCGGGATGTCGTTCATGGCGGCGATCAGCACAGGCTGGCTCGGCTCGCATTGCAGAGCCACCGCCTCGGCCAGATCGTGCGTGAAGGTGGCTATTCCGCATTTTCGCGGCAGATAATTTCCCACGAAGGCAATGCCCCTGTGGCGGCGCAAATTCGCTGTAGTGTCCTTCAAGAGTTCCTCCCGCAGGCTCTTGTAATAGTGTGCTTTTGAGCTAAAGGCACTATATATAGCGGTCGGTGTTCTGCGGCAATAAAGAAAACGCGCACCTGCGGGGCCTTTTCGTGCGGTGAATGCGGAGTGGAGTGATTGATGAACGCAATTGGGATTCAGCTTGCACCCGAGACGCTGACAAAGTGTTTCATGGACGATCTGGAGCGCGGGATGGCGGAGCTGGTGGACCTGAGCGATATCCCGGTCATAGTGGGTGTTCCCTTTCATGACGAGGATGACACTCTGCCGGCGGTGGTGGAGGTGGCTCGGCGAGGGCTTGCGAACGCGGGGTTGGCCGGCGCGGCCGTGGTCTGCGTCGGATCCCATATCGGGGGAGGGGCGCTTCGAAAGGCGGTCAACGGTCACATGAACGGGGGTGTGGCCGTGCGGGGATTTCTCCTGGGGCGCGGGCTCGAAGGGCGGGGATGGGCCGTGCGCGCGTTGATGGAGGTGGCGAGTCTCAGAAAAGCACATCTCATCATTCTACAGCCCGATCTTTTTGCGCAAGAAGATGGTCGCGATGAAGCGGGCGCCGGGTTCGCCCCTCACTGGATCGAGCGGTTGCTGGATCCGGTCATGAGTCAGGACCAGGATCTGGCTCTGGCGAGGTTCAACCGTCATCCCCTGGCACACGCGGTCGAGTCGCTGTTTGTCTATCCCATGTTACGGTCGTTCTTCAGGACCGCGATACGCCAGCCGGTTCCCGGGGTGTTCGCCATGTCGCCGAATCTCATCAAGCGATGCCTTTACGCAACAAACAGTTGGTCTCTGGAGACGGGGACCTACGGTTTCGACGCGTGGCTGGTTGTGAGAGCAATTGTTGAGGATGTGGCTATCTGCGAGGTTCCGCTCGGCGCGGCGTCGTTTCGCCATGGTGTCGGCAAGCTCAAGTTGATCTTCAAGCAAACGGCACAGGTGATGCTGGAGCAGACGGTCGAGCACGAGCGGTGGTGGACAGAAGGTGCGACGCCGATCTCTTTTCCCAGGATGATCGGACGGGATCTTGACGCGCCGGCTCCAGAGTATGAGATGGACAAGGAGCAGATGCTTCTTCGCTTCAAGGCGGAGTTCAATCACTTCGATCAGACCATGCTCGAAGAAATGATCACCGACAATGATCACGGACGGCTCGAGAGGCTCGCTCTCGGCGAGGTGATGGGTCACAAGGACGCGGCGAGGGAGTGGTCCAGGGTTGTCGAGGAATTCATCATTGCCTATCGATTCGATCGGGGCTTCCACCCCGGTGATGTGGTCGATGGGTTGTATCCCATGTTTTTGGCCCGGCTCATCTGCTACATGGAAGAGATTGACGAACTGTCGAAGGTCGTGGCGGACACCGGCATGGGGGAGTCCATCGTCAGGCACGAAGCCGATCGGCTCATGGCGCGAGAGGCGGAGCGTTTCCTGGGGCCGTGGCCCCGGATTGTTGTCGCGTGGCGAAAAAGGGAGGGGGAGGCAGGCGCATACCTGCCCAGGATCAGCTCCTGGGAGTTCGTGCCCAACGTGGGGGTGGCGGTGCCCCAGGAGATCCGGCGTGCGGACGGTAGCTCGGCCTGGGCTCACGAGGTATACCAGGGCCTCATCGATAACTATCGGTCCGAGTTTCGAGGGTTCGTGGCGGACCATCTGCACCTGGAGGAAACTACCGGGTCCGGCGTTGTCCTCGCGCGAACGGCGGATTTCATGCAGGAGCTGGACAGGCTGATCGGCGCGCGCTGGCTTGTGGGGGATCTCTCTCGCCTGGAAGTGGCGGAGGAGTGCGCAGCCCGTGTCACGGGCGTGTTCTCGATGGGTACCAGCTTCCAGCTGACCGAGAAGGCGATCCGGCGCCTGTTTGAACGAAACCCTCCGCGCAACCTGATGAACAACATGGATCTGGCGACGGTGAGCGAGCTCCTCGAGCGAGTCAGCCCCAACGATGCTCTTGGCATGGCGGCGTTGACCGATCGCCAGAAGTACCTGACGCACGTGCTCGATTGCATCGAGCGCGAGGCCGAACCCGACTGGTTTCACGTTGCGCCCCTGAAGCCGGTGGTAATGGACCTGGATACTCTTCCCACCACGGACGACGTCAGGGCCACGGCCGCGCTGGCGAGGCTCGCCGGGAGGATGGTGGTGGGGACCCACGTCAGGGGATGGGGAGGGAATCTTCCCAAGCTCTGGTTCATGCTGCAGGTTGCCAAACGCGTGATAGGGTTGGAGATGTTCGCGGAGGTCTGGCAGGATCTGGCTGCGGACGAAAAGGGATTCGGGCAGAAACTGGCGGCCACGATTCGTGAGCATTGGGGACGAAAGGTGCTCAGCGCCCACAACTCATTCGAGAACGCTCAACAGAGATTGCTTGTGGATCGGATGAATCGTCTTTCCGCCGATCTCGAAGATCGCGATCCCGATAATGGCGATCTGGCGCGAGCCCTGAAAGCGACAGCCTCTGTGTACCATCTGTCGATCACCCTGCCGGACGCGACCTTCATTCCCCTGTCCGCATGGACCTGGGCCAGCTACAGCGCTCGGGGAGGGACGGGCGCTCCGACTCCGCTCTCCTCGCTGGTCGAGCGGGACTGGGCGGGGAGGGATTTTTTGACCGGTTATCTCGAGAGCGCCGGGCTTGGAGGGGCGCAGACCATAGACAGGACAGTACGAAAGCTCATGCTGGAGGGACGCGAGTCCGATGACCTGGGAGAACGGTTGCTCGGCGTGGCGACGGACATGGAGAAGTTGTTCGTGAAACAAGCGCCTCTTGCGGCGAGCGTTCGCGCGGGGGGGCTGGTACGTCCGGTGAAGGGCCCCATCCTGGAGCCCATAGCGGAGCATTCATGGGAGTCGCGCTATGTCCTGAACGCGGCGGCGATGCGCCTGGACGGAATCATTTACATACTCTATCGCGCATACGGCGATGACGAGATATCGCGGATAGGGCTGGCGTGGACCCGTGACGGTGTCCACATCGATGGCAGGCTCGACGAGCCGATCTTCGCTCCTGGACCGGACACCGAGTCGGCGGGCTGCGAAGATCCCCGTGTTACCGTCATCGATGAGCGCGTATACATGCTCTACACAGCCTGGGATCGGACGCTGCCCCAGATCGCGCTGGCGTCCATATCGGTCCAGGCGTTCATCGAGCGCCGATGGGATACCTGGCAACGCCACGGGCTGGGGTTCCCCGGCCTGTCAAACAAGGACGCCACCCTGTACCCGCGAAAATTCGACGGGCGTTTTGCTCTGTATCACCGGGTCGACCCCAATATGTGGATCTCGTATCTCGATACCCTGGATTGTCCGTGGCCGCGCACCGGTCACCGAATTGTGGTCGGGCCCCGACCGGGGATGATGTGGGACGGCCTGAAGATCGGAGCGGGAGCACAGCCGATAGAGACCACCCACGGCTGGCTCAATATCTACCACGGTGTCGATTATCAGAGATCCTATCGTCTTGGAGTGCTGTTTACAGATCTGGAGGATCCCTCGAAGGTAATTTACCAGTCACCGAACCCGATCCTGGAGCCCGAGGTCGATTTTGAGATCGGCGGCGCAGATGGGGGAGAGGACTTCTGGGTGCCTCGAGTGGTGTTCACCTGCGGCGCGGTGCCCGTGAAGGACAAGCCGATCATGGACCTCGACGACGAGATCTTCGTCTACTACGGCGCGGCCGATACAGCCATCGGCGTTGCAAGAGGTCGACTACGGGACCTCGTCCCGGTTCTCAAAGACGAGAAATGAAGGTCAATTTGCCACTGATCTGGTAAAATTGTGACCCAGTTGTGAAAATCATCTCGTCCAATACTCCAGGGAGTAGATTTTGACGTTGCCGAGGCCCAGATCCGATATCGACCGCTCGCAGGTGAATTCGCTCATCTCGGCGGCGGTTTCGAATGATAGATCCGCACTGGAGAAACTGGCGCGGATCTGCCTCCCTCGGGTGCGCCGGACGGTGACTTTTTCTTATGGTGGTGGGCCGAATTGCGAAGACCTGGTTCAGAATGCGATGATCAGAATCTTCACCCGGCTTGACTCATTCCGTTTCGAGGCGAGTTTCTTCATCTGGGTGGACCGCATCACCATCAATATCGTTCGTGACTCATTCAAGAAGCGAAGATTTTTGCTCTTTTTCGAGGATGTCGCAGAACTGAAAACCGACAGGGAAGCCACCCCGGCGCGGCCAGACGAAGAAATGGAAAAATATCGTCTGCTAGAGAGACTGTCCAGACACTTCGCAGCGATCTCTCCGAGCAGAAGGGTGCCGCTGGTACTCTCACTTTACCAGGGCTACACCGTGCCGGAGATCGCGGCGTTGCTGGATGTGAGCTTCGATACAGCGAAGATGAGGCTTCGTCGCGGACGAGCCGACCTCCTGAAAAGGATCAAGAACGACCCGTACTGCGCGGAAGCGATCAGGGAGCTGAGCCGATGACCCGCCTATCCTGCAAGCGAGTCGAAGGGGCTCTCTTTGAGTTTGTGAACGACGAGTTGGACGAATCGACGAGGTCCGCGATTGTGATCCATCTGGCCATCTGCGAGGACTGCCGCGCTGCCCTGGAGATCTGTTCGGGCCTGCCGGCTGCAGTGTCCGAATCAGCCATGGAACCCCTGTCTTTCGTCGACATGCGCCGCATGACCTCGTCCGATAACTTGTTGCAAGGGGAAATAACAACACACCTTCCACGTTTGAATTTCAAGCGTATCGCCCTCATTGCCCTGCCGGCCGCAGCTGCAGTGTTGTTGCTGTTCAGCGGAACATTTGATTTTGCGAAAGACGAGGGCTCTTCGAAAGCGCACGCATTCCCCCACGCGTTCAGCGAAATCGCACTGACCGACGACCACGTTCCTACCTGTGAAATCGGCCCGGGATTTCTGCAACCCGTCGACGGACTTGTTCTCAGGGAGGCGAGGGGCGCAAGCGGAAGCTTTGTTCCCGATGAAAACGGCGCGCTGAGATTCAGGTTGAATGAGGGCCACGTGGTCGCCGGGATCATTCCTGCCGAACCATACCGCGCATTTGTAATTGAGACACCAGCCGCCGACGTTGAAGCGCATGGAACATTGTTCTCCGTCACAGTCTCCGCGTGCGGCAGTGAGGTCATCAGAGTCGCAGAGGGCATGGTGGAAGTCCGACGAAAACACAATG
>JAUVAN010000365.1 GCA_030591725.1 Deltaproteobacteria bacterium | reverse complement strand
CCGGCTGGACATCGACATCTGGAACGTGGTCGACGCCGCGGCAACCAAGCCCTTCGGCTTCATGCCGTTCTATCCGGGCCCGGGCATCGGCGGTCACTGCATCCCGCTGGACCCGATGTACATGTCGTGGAAGGCCAAGGCGGTGGACTTCTACAACCGGTTCATCGAGCTCGCCACCGATCTCAACGGCAACATGCCCAGGTTCGTCATCGCCAAGCTCACGGACCTGCTCAACGATCGGGAGCGCTCGCTCAAGGGATCGCGGATCATGATCCTCGGCATGGCGTACAAGAAGGACGTCAACGACCTGCGGGAATCTCCCGGGCTCGAGGTATACCGGCTGCTTCGCGAAAAGGGCGCCTGGGTGGAGTTCAACGATCCCCACGCCACAAGCTTCATCTCCATGCTGGAAAAGACGGTGGAGTCCTCACCCGTGAACGACGGACAACTGAAGACCTTCGACGCGGCGGTCCTCGTCACCGATCACACTGTCTTCGACTACAAGAAGCTGGCGAGCGACACCCCGCTGATCCTCGACTGCCGCAACGCCTTCGGATCGCGCGGCATCTCCGCCGACCACATAGTGAAACTTTGACCCCGGCCACCTATCCCCCCGACCCCCGTTCCTGCGAGGAAAGGGGGAGAAGGGTGTAGCTGTTCCCCTTCCTGGGTCCGCGCCCTGATGAGGGCGCGGTCAGGATGACCTTCGGCCAAGCCCGCGGGGCTTGCGCTTGCGCATCCTGACCGCGGCGTTTACGCCGCGGGACATAGGCCACAGGGAATGAATCCCGCGGGACAGGGAAAACAAATGACTGATCATTTCATTCACGAGACTGCCGTTGTGGACGAGCCGTGCGAGATCGGCGCGGACACCAGGATCTGGCACTTCACCCACATCATGAAGGACTGCGTGCTGGGCAAGCGCTGCAACCTTGGTCAGAACGTCTTCGTGGGCGCGGGTGTCACCATCGGCAACAACGTGAAGATACAGAACAACGTTTCCGTTTACGAGAGCGTGGAGATCGAGGACGACGTGTTCCTCGGGCCTTCGATGGTGTTCACCAATGTCTCGACACCGCGTTCCCACGTCGATCGCAAGAACGCCTTCGAACGCACCCTGGTCAGGAGAGGGGCCACCATCGGGGCCAACGCCACCATCGTATGCGGCAACACCATCGGCGAATACTCGTTTGTCGGCGCCGGCTCCGTCGTCACGAAGAGCATCCCGCCACACGCGCTGGTTGTCGGAAATCCCGCGCAACAGGTGGGCTGGATGTGCTCCTGCGGGGCCCGGCTGCAAGAGGATCTCGGCTGCGGCGAGTGTAGTTTGAAATATTCGCTGGACGGCGACCGATTGAAGAAAGCCGATTGAAATGATCCCCATGTTGAACATTCCGCGCCTGCACGCGCCCATCGAAAGCGAACTGAAGGCGGCGTTCGACGCGGTGCTGTCGAGCGGCCGTTTCATCAACGGACCTTCCGTCACGCGCTTCGAGGACGAGCTGGCCGCCCACGTGGGGGTCGCTCACGCGGTGGGGGTGAGCTCCGGCACGGACGCACTGCTCGTGACCATGATGGCCCTTGGCGTGAAGCCCGGCGACCGGGTGATCACCACGCCCTACACCTTCTTCGCCACCGCCGGATGCATCTCCCGCCTCGGGGCGACGCCGGTGTTCGTGGACATCGACCCCGAGTCGTTCAACATCGACCCTGCCGGGCTGGAGGAGGCCATAACCGACGACACCGTCGGGATCATCCCGGTTCACCTGTTCGGCCGATGCGCTGACATGACGGAAGTGAACGCCATCGCCGCGAGGCACGATCTGTGGGTGCTGGAGGACGCGGCCCAGGCCATCGGCGCCACCCATGCGGGCGCGAGCGCCGGCGTCATGGGAACCGTCGGAACGTTTTCCTTCTTCCCCGCAAAGAACCTCGGCGCATTTGGTGACGGGGGAGCGGTTGTGACCGACGACGACGATCTCGCCGAGCGAATCCGCGCCCTCCGCGGTCACGGCGCGAAGGTCAAGTACTACCACGATCTGGTGGGCGGCAACTTCCGGCTCGACGCCCTCCAGGCGGCCCTTCTGTCGGTCAAGCTCCCGCGCCTGGCCCCGTGGGAGGAAGGACGCCGGCGGGTGGCAAGAAGATATCGCGAAACCTTGAGCGAGTTTTCCGGGATCACCTTACCCTCGGTGAAAAAGGGCGACGACCACGTGTTCAACCAGCACGTCATCCGGTGCGACGCGAGGGACGAGCTGAAGGCCGCCTTCGAGACAGCGGGTATCGGCTGCGCCATCTACTACCCCGTGTCCCTGCACATGCAACCGTGTTTTGCGGATCTCGGATACGGCGCCGGCGATTTTCCACAGGCCGAACGCGCCGCTTTGGAGACTCTGGCCATTCCGGTGGATCCAGCCCTGGAAGAAAACGATCAACTCGTGATAATCAATCTGATAAAGAAGGCCCTCAAATGAAGCACGACTCCAAAATCTACGTGGCGGGCAGAAACGGGCTGGTGGGGTCCGCTCTCATGCGCAGACTCGAAAAGGGCGGATTTACAAACGTGGTATCCAGCGATATCGAAGACTTCGACCTGACCGACCCGAGGGCCACGGACGAATTCTTCTTCGCGGAAAAACCCGAGTATGTATTTCTTGCCGCAGCCAGGGTGGGTGGGATAGTCGACAACGACACCTTCCCGGCGGACTTCATCCGGATAAACCTGCAGATCCAGACCAACGTCATCGACGCGGCTCACCGACACCAGGTGGACCGGCTCCTCTTTCTGGGGAGCTCATGCATCTATCCCAAACTCGCGCCCCAGCCCCTGCGGGAGGAGTACCTGCTGACCGGACCCCTCGAACAGACCAACGACGCCTACTCCATCGCCAAGATCGCCGGCATCATGATGTGCCAGAGTTACAACCGTCAGCACGGCACCCGGTTCACCGCCGCCATGCCCACCAACCTGTACGGTCCCGGAGATAACTTCGACCTGGCCAGCAGTCACGTCATGCCGGCCATGATCCGCAAACTGCACGAGGCAAAGCTCGCGGGCGCGCCTTCGGTCACCATGTGGGGAACCGGCGAGCCGAAGCGCGAATTCCTGTACGTGGACGACCTGGCGGACGCGCTTTTATTCCTGCTCGATCATTTTGCGCCCACCCGGGAGCTCTCCTTTCTCAACGTGGGCACCGGTGTGGACTTGACCGTGCGGGAGCTGGCTGAAAAGATCAGATCCATCGTGGGGTACACAGGGAAAATAGAGTGGGACACGTCAAAGCCCGACGGAACCCCACAGAAACTGCTTGACGTTACCCGCCTTGACGCCCTTGGTTGGAAGGCCGAGCACGACCTGACTTCGGGGATAGAAAAAACTTATAACTGGTATAGAGATCAATCCCCCGAAATCGGGGGGCAGGGGAGGCCATGACACAGACCCGACCACCAATCGTCGTCTGCACCAAGACACACGATCTGCCAAACGGACACGTGAGTTTCCTGGGCGCCGCGCAAACAGTAACTCCGGCCATGAGCCTGGTGGAGCTGGACGGATTAACGCTCCTGGTGGACTGCGGCGCGAATCCCGGCAGAGACAACAAGCCGACGGAGCTCCCCGACGAGGCCTACGAAGCGGACGCGGTGCTCCTGACCCACGGCCACCTGGATCACGTCGGAGGCGTCAGCGCCCTGCTCGCCTCCGGGTTCAACGCGCCCATCTACGGCACCGCCGCCACCCTGGCCATCGCGCGCATTGTGCTCGGCGATTCCATCCGGCTGCGAGGCGGCCGGCACAGGGATGTCCGGGCGTTTCTGGGCGGGTTCGACCTCATGGCCCGGGCGATAAAGTACGACGAGCCCTTCTCGCCCATCGCGAGTCGAGATCTCCAGGTCACCTTCCGTGAGGCGGGCCACATCCTGGGCTCCGCCAGCATCGAGATCGTCAACCCCGGCAGCCGCATCCTGTTCTCCGGAGATCTGGGACGCCCCAAATCACCCATCCTTCGGGACTACAACACCACCTGGGACGACTCGAGACCGTTCGACCTCGTGGTGATGGAGTCCACATACGGGGACCGGGT
>JAUVAN010000376.1 GCA_030591725.1 Deltaproteobacteria bacterium | reverse complement strand
GCGCTATATGCGGCTCCAGGCGCTGCTGCCACTTCTGATCCACAACGGTGAACCGCGCTCGGCGCTCGTGATCGGGCTTGGCACCGGGATCACCGCTGGAGCACTACTCGCTTATCCGGACCTGGAACGGCGCGTGTGCGTGGAGCTTCTGCCGGCGGTCGTTCGCGCCGTACCACTCTTCAAAGGTAATATGGATATTGCCCGCGACCCGCGGGTTGAGTTACGGATCCGTGATGGTCGGCACGAGCTGCTCGCGACCACCGAACGCTACGACCTCATCACCCTTGAACCGCCCCCGCCCTCGGCGGCGGGTGTTGTCAACCTTTACTCGCGCGATTTCTACGAACTGGCGCGCGACCGCCTGGAGCCCAACGGGCTCTTCGCCCAGTGGTGGCCGCTGGCGACCCAGAATGACGAAGATTCACAGTCGCTGGTACGCAGCTTCATCGACGTATTCCCGTACGTGACCCTGTGGACCACGGAGTTGCATGAAACGCTAATCGTTGGTTCGAAACAGCCGATTGAGCTGGACGTGACCCGGATCAGGTCTCGCTTTCGAAAGCCGGACGTCGCCGTTGCGCTCCGCGCTGTGGGTGTTCTCTCAGCGACCGAGCTGCTCGCCACCTACGTTACTGCTCGTGCCGGTCTCGAAAACTATGCGGGGGATGCCCTGCCAGTAACTGACGACCGCCCGCTCATCGAATATGGGGCGTGGGTTCGTGAGGGGGAGTTTCCCCGGGTGCTGAAAAAAATCGCCGAGCTCCGATCGGATCCGCCTCTCATAGGCGGTGATCCAGCTTTCAAGGAGGATGTGGAACTCGCCCGGCAGAAGCTCTGGACGCTATACCGGGCCGGATACTTTGCTTACATAGGCCAGGTAGACCGGTGGGAATCAATGATCAAGCGACTGGTCCCTGAAATGCGCGATAACCCTTATTTTCGTTGGTTCGTCACCGACATGCGATGAGACAGGGATGGAGTGATATGGGTTAAAAAAATGAATATCCTTTCCCAGGGGTCAGCGTTTGCGCAGATCAAAATTAATCGTATAGAAGATCCCCAGCCTCAGAAAGTCGGTGGAAGCGCGCGCCTGCCACAATAGTCCGACCTGGAGATTTTGGGAGGGTGTGAACTGATAACCAACGCCGCCGTAAAGACGGTTCTGGTCGAAGGAGCGCTCGCCGCTGGCAAAATTGATGAATGTCTCGTTAGAGGCATTGAGGAAATAGGCTCCGGGCTGTATGGATGCGTAGTTGAGCGGTATCGTGACCTGTAGCCGGTAGCGAATCCGGTTGGAATATTCGGCCTCGCCGGCCGCCGTTAGCCAGCGCTGCTCGAGCCGGAACCGATGCTGAAATTGTGAGGACACCCATGCCTGCTTCAGGGCGAACTCCTGATAGACCCGATTTTCGTATCGTTTGCGCCCTCGATCGTATACATCATCAAACGGCCATCTATCGGAGCGCACGTAGCCGAAACCCACCATGGCCTCTGGGGTGATGTCGTAATGCACCGCGATCCGCCAGAGGAGCTCTTCCAGGTTCGAGGCCATCTCCCATGTACGAAGTTCACCCTGGCCGAAGGCACTCCAGTGATCCGAGAAGCGGATGGTGCTGTTGAAGCCGATCCAGTTGCCCAGCTTGTTCTCGGGATTCTCGGCCAGGGCAGTCCCGGCCATCATGCCCAACAGGTTGAACGCCAGAATGATCGCCGTGAGCCACCGGCACGATATAAGGAGACGAACACTCATGGATTGGTTATCCCGGAGTACAGCTCGAAGCCCCGATGCGGTCCTCTCATGGTGCTGTTACATCCGTTGTTTTCATCCTCTCCTCCAAACATCAGTCGAGAATGGCGATTTCCAACGCTGCTGCCAGAAGAGGGGCGGGAGGCGATGGCCTCCCGCCGTCTCGGGCACAGTAGCTGTTTTAGGCGTACGCTACTGCGTCGCGTTTTTCTCGAGCTGGTCCATCACCTGGTCGAGCCCGAAGGTTGCCGGTTTGGCCCGGCGCGGGAACTCGGCGAAGGTCTTGAGGTAGTTTATTACGTACGCCTGGGCCGGGACGAGGAGGTAGACCCGTCGAACCCACCAATCGTGATAGTAGTTAGACTCGTGATCCGCTCGCTCAAAGGGATCGCGACGGAGGTTGAAGATCTTGGGAACCCGCAGAATCTCCCAGGGTTCCACCCAGGTGTCAAAGCCGTGACCCCGCTGCTCCATGAAGACTATCTTCCAGTCCCGAAAGCGCAGGGAGACCAGGCTGCCGTCGTCGTTCCAGTAAAAGAAGTCCTCGCGCGGGCCCTTGTCGGTATCGCCCATCAGGTATGGCAGGAAGTTGTAGCCGTCCAGGTGCACCTTGTACTGACGGCCGTTGTAGGTGGCGCCCTTCTTGAGCTTTTCCTTGACGTCGGGATCCCCTGCGGCGGCAAGGAGAGTGGTTGCCCAATCCTCGTGGGAGATGATCTCGTTGGAGATCTGGCCGGCGGGAATCTTGGCAGGCCAGCGCATCACCAGGGGTACCCGATATCCGCCCTCCCAGTTGGAGTTCTTCTCGCCCCGGAACGGAATCATGCCGCCGTCGGGCCACGACCACACCTCCGCACCGTTGTCAGTGGAGTACACCACGATGGTGTTGTCAGCGATCCCCAGCGCATCAAGC
Source organism: Deltaproteobacteria bacterium (assembly GCA_030591725.1). Classification (GTDB taxonomy): domain Bacteria; phylum Myxococcota_A; class Polyangia; order JAAYKL01; family JAAYKL01; genus JAUVAN01. The sequence continues at coordinate 1,314 of JAUVAN010000376.1, read as the reverse complement.
TTGTCGAGAATCTGACCGACGTGGCCATCGTGCTCGACCATGCCGTCGGCGTAGATGCCCTGGCCGGTAACGCCCTTGGCCTTATCCTTGAGATGTGTGAAGATGTGCATGCGCGTTGGGGTGAACCACAGGAAGAACGGCTTGTCGGCCTTTTTGGCCTTTTCGATGAAGTCGAGCGAACGTGCGAGAAACTCCTCATCGGCGGTTTTCATTCGCTCAATGGTCAGCGGACCGGTGTCATCGATCTTGCCGTCGGCTGTGGCATCGATCACCCCGCGGGGGCCGAACTTCTTGCTGAACTCCGGATTTTTGGGATAGTCCTCGTTCTCGGGCTCTTCCTCGGCGTTGAGGTGGTAGAGGTTGCCGTAAAACGCGTCGAAGCCGTGATTCGTCGGCAGGTGTTTGTCGCGGTCACCGAGGTGGTTCTTGCCGAACTGGGCGGTCATGTACCCGTGTTCTTTCAACAAACCCGCGATGGTCGGATCCTTCTCGCTGAGCCCCATATCCGCCCCCGGCATGCCGATGGTCAGCAACCCGGTCCGGATCGGGCTCTGGCCCGTGATGAACGCGGCACGGCCGGCGGTACAGCTCTGCTGGGCGTAGGCATCCGTGAATAGCACGCCTTCGTTGGCGATACGATCGATGTTCGGCGTCTTATAACCCATCATGCCGCGGTTGTAGGCGCTGATGTTGAACCAACCGATGTCGTCGCCCCAGATTACCACGATGTTGGGCTTCTTGGCCGCCACTGCCGGTACGACGGTCCAAACAAGCAATGCCAACGCTGCGAATGCGAACATTATCCATGATTTCTTTGGTTTCATTTTTCGTCTCCTTTTTAGTTTAAAGGTTAATAAAAGTGCACCCTCTTCTCCGAAATTCCCGGTTAAACTTCAAACCCTGAACCTTCCAAGCCTATCTACTTCTTCTTCCGCACAAGTTCAATGGACTCCCATCCCGATGAGTGGGAAATCTCACCCATCTTGATTTCCGGAGATTGGCTTAAAAGGCTCCTGGCACCCATCATTACGGTGAATCGATCCGATCGCAAATGGGCATCCAATTCCTCCCGGCTCTCCCACAGCTGGACCACGTTGATGTTGTTCTCGTTTTCCATATCCTGGAAGACATTATGGCTCAAACAGCCTTTTTCTTTTCGCGTTGATTTCATCAGCGCCACAAGTGTTTGTAAAAGCCCCAAGAGCTTTTCCGGTAAGGCTTTCATTTTAAATATGACGATAATCATAAAAACTAAAAGGAATAGCCCTGATAATAGTGATAGAATAGCTTTACAGTTTGCTCATCAATTATTCT
>JAUVAN010000147.1 GCA_030591725.1 Deltaproteobacteria bacterium | reverse complement strand
GAACTCCGTCCACGGTTACGGCCAGGCTGTTGCCGAGCACTCCGCCGGAAAGCTTTCCGATGGATAGCACGAGGTTCGTCACCAGCCCGATGGCAGTAATTCGCCGGACCGTTGAGGCCTGTTCCTCTGAGGACAGGGTTTTTTTCGTTTTCGTCACCACCCTCTGGTTTTTTATCAAAAAGCTCGTTTGTCAAGATGAGCACGATCCATTGCCCGCTTCCCACAAAATGACTTGCCTCCTCCTCACGATGCGCTCAAATAGACTTTCTTCAACAAAGAGGTAGGGCAATGGACATCAAGAAGGTGCTGGAAGCGAACGACGTGCTGAAGGGTTTTGACGAGGAGGCGCTGGACCGGCTCATCCACGATTCCTTCGAGGAGGAGTACAGCGCCGGACAGGCGATAGTTTCCCATGGTCAACAGATGACTTTCGTCGGCGTCCTGGTTTCGGGTGGGGCCGACGTATTCATAGACTCGAACAAAAAGAACGCACCCTATGGCAGCATCGAAGCAGGCCAGCTATTCGGCGAAATCAGCCTCCTCACCGGTGAACCCGCCATGGCCGACATCATCGCGCGCGCTTCATCGCGGGTGATTCACATCCCCCACGAGAGCTTGACACGGGAGATGGGGTCGAACCCGCTGGCGGCGAGAGGGCTGGCGCGCCTGCTGAAAGAACGCCTCCTGATGCGCAATGATCGCCCCGACGAGCAATCCGCGATGGCGCGAGCCAGAGCAGCATCCGTACGCAGGGACGACTCCTCAAGGGATGCCGTTCTCGTGATCAACGCCGGGAGTTCCTCCGTCAAATATGCCGTGTTCTCCGGAAAAGAGCGGTTGACGGGAGGCCAGGTGGAGCGAATAGGCCAGGGTAACGCTGTCGTTCGACACAGGGGACCTGCAGGAGATCTGGAGCAACCGCTCGAGGGCGACAACCACGAGGTCGCCCTGAAGAAGGTCCTGGGGCTAATCACGTCGCCCGAATACGGCGCCCTCGACAGGCTGGAGCAGCTCACGGCGGTAGGCCACCGGGTGGTTCATGGAGGGGTGCGCTTCTCTGAATCGGTGCTGATCGACGACACAGTGATGTCCGAGATCGCGCGGGTGTCGGATCTGGCCCCGCTTCACAATCCGGTGAACTTGCTGGGTATCGAAATCTGTAAGCGGCTCCTTCCGCCGGGCCTGCCCCAGGTGGCGGTCTTCGATACCGCGTTTCACGCCACAATCCCCGAACACGTCCACCGCTACGCCATTCCCAGAGAATTTGCGGACGACAACAATTTGAGGCGTTTCGGTTTTCACGGAACCAGCCACAAATACGTGGTCCAGACTGCTGCCGCGTTTCTCGGCGAGGAGCCGCACGCCCTCAAGATAATCAACTGCCATCTGGGCAATGGGGCGTCCGTCGCGGCCATCGACCACGGTCGCTCCGTCGACACCTCCATGGGGCTCACACCTCTGGAGGGCCTGGTCATGGGGACCCGCTCGGGAGATCTGGATCCAGGTCTGATCCTCCACCTCTTTTCAAAGGGAAAATCGACCGAAGAAGTCGAGAGGATGTTGAACAAGGAGAGCGGCCTCAAGGGGCTGTCCGGCCTGTCGAGCGACATGCGGGAGCTGGAGAAGGCGGCGGACGCCGGGCACACAGGCGCGCTGCTGGCGGTTCAGTCATTCTGCTACCGAGTTCGAAAATATGTGGGGGCCTACATGGCCGCCATGAGCGGCCTGGACGGTCTGGTTTTCACGGCGGGTATCGGCGAGAACTCTGCGGGGATCAGGTCAAGGATCTGCCACGGGCTGTCTTGCCTGGGCATCGAGATCGACGACGAGAGAAACAGAAACCCCATCCCCGTGGGGAAAGGCGCTGCGGCCAAGATCATCTCTGGCGAAAAATCACGGGTCGTGGTGATGGTGGTTCCCACCGACGAGGAGAGCGCCATCGCCGCAGAGACGCTCCACACCCTGAGCCGTGGCGGGGTCTCCGACATCCTGACCGCCCGCAGAGACAAGCCAGTACCCATCGGCATCTCGGCCCATCACGTACACCTTTGCAAGGAGCACGTTGAGGCGCTCTTCGGCCCGGGACACAAGTTGACGCCGCGAAACGAACTCAAACAAAAGGGCTACTTCGCCTGCGAGGAAGTGGTCAATCTCATCGGTCCCAAGGGGCGGGTGGACAGGGTGCGGATCCTCGGCCCGGAGAGACCGGTCACGCAGGTGGAGATCTCCAGGACCGAGGAGTTCAAGCTGGGCATCGACGCGCCCATCCGCGCATCGGGCGACGTGAAGAATTCTCCGGGCGTCATCCTCGAAGGGCCGAACACCTCCATCACGCTGGAGGAGGGGGTCATCTGCGCGTACCGGCACATCCACATGAGCCCCGAGGACGCACTCGCCTTTGGAATCAGGGACAAGGACGTGGTGAGGGCCAACGTCGAGGGGGAGAGATCGTTGATCTTCGGGGACGTGCTGGTTCGGGTGTACCCCGGGTGGTTTTTGGAGATGCACATCGACACCGACGAGGCAAACGCCGCCGAAGTCTCACCGGGAATGAACGCCACCATCGAATCGATCCAGAAACGAGCCTGAGCCGGTCAAAAGCTCCGCAACGTCTCCGACCAGAACCTGAATGAAGTTCTTTCCCAAAAGAACAACAGGGGACAAGGCGTGTTCTGATCACTGGACTTCAAGAAATGTTGTGCTCCCCTTGTTTTTCGAACGTACATAACGGACTATCTTCGTACAACTAAATCGCATTTCGAAGAAGATGGGGAGCGATGGCGACGATCGACTACACTGGTAAGGTGCTTGAAGACCGGTATGTGATTATCAAAATTCTCGGCCAGGGTGGCATGGGGTCTGTTTACCTGGGCAAACACAACATCATCGGCAGGCAGGTTGCCGTAAAATTTCTACACTCGGAGTTGGCCAATAATGAGGAAGTCCTCAAGAGGTTCTACCGCGAGGCGCAGGCGGCTGCAGCAATTGGGCACAAGAATATTATCGAGGTGATGGATGTGGGGGTCAGCAAGGAGGGCGATCCCTACCTTGTCATGGAATACCTGGAAGGCGAGGATCTCGACAACCTTCTCGACCGAACGGGTCCTCTGGATCTGCCGACCGTGTGCGGTATCCTCGAGCAAACGCTCCTCGCCCTTTCCGTAGCTCATGAAAAGGGAATAGTTCATCGCGATCTCAAGCCCGCCAACATCTTTCTGGTACACAACGAGGGGGAGGCGCCCTCCGTCAAGCTCATCGATTTCGGAATTTCCAAGTTTACCGAGGGGAACGACAAGACCAAGCTGACCCAGACAGGGTCGCTTCTGGGGACACCCGCGTACATGGCTCCCGAGCAGGCTCGTGGATCGGGTGATGTCGATTTCCGTGCGGATATCTACTCGATGGGCGTCATCTTGTATCAGATGCTCACCGGACAGCTCCCGTTCAAAGGCGAGAATTACAACGACCTTCTGATAAACGTGTTGACCGAGGCGCCGAAGCCGCCGAAGGAAGCATACGGGGGGTTCCCCATGGAGGCGGAGGCCCTGGTCAACCGGATGCTCTCCAAGGACCCCAATGGGAGGCCAGGCTCGGCCCTCGAGGCGTTAAAGGATCTGAACAATCTTACCGCGTTCGATAAACGCCATAACGGCATGACCCAATTGTCTTCAGAAATCCGAACCCAGTGTTGTGCCTCGGGAGATCTGGGAGACGAGGTGATTCGAGAGAGCCAGTTACCTTCGGCTACCGGAATCCTCGAGAATATGAAGATCGAGGGTACACCTGACGCGTGGTCGGGCATGGCCGCCAAGAGTTCCAAGAACAAGTTCCTTTTCATTGGGATAGGGGGAGGCGTGGCCATAGCTGCGGTGATACTTACCGTTGTGTTTCTGGGCAAAGGGGAGGACACAAAGCCGACTATTGAGCCAATTGCTTCCCCGCAATCGATGGAGCAGTTTGCCTCGGATAACATTCAGATCGAGGTGAAAGGACTCCCCGAGGGTGCGGAGTTATTCTACGACAAGGCTTCCGTTCCCATGAACCCGTTCACAGTGAAGAAGGGCGATGCCATCGTGCCTTTCCGGGTAGAAGCCCCCAGTTTCAAGCCATATACGACTTCGATAGTGCCTTCCAGGGACTTGGTGGTCGAAGTTTCGCTTATTCCGATGGAGACGGCTGAACCGGTTGTGCCCGTCTTGAAGAAAGACGGGAAATCCATGACCAGGAAAAACAAGAAAAAGGGCAAGAAAGAGCTCTCCAAATCATCCAGGGAAACTCCCCCAATAGCCAAGGTTCCACCTCCCGTTCCGTCCAAACCAAAGGAAAAACCCAAGCCTTCACCGCCAGTGAAAAAGTCCACTAGTAAGATGAAAAAGGGCAGCAAGGGAACATTGTTCTCTGGTGATTTCGAGTGAGTTAGGTAGCGCACGCGGTTGTTGAAAATACGAGAGGAAGAACAGTTGATGATTAGAAGATTCATCTTCGTGATGATAAGTGTGGCCCTGTTCATGGGCGCGGCGACCAGTGAAGCCGCAGGCAAAAACAAAGCCAAGGCGAAGAAGCACTTCAAGGCGGGAGTAGCGCTGATCGAGAGTGACGATTTCGATTCTGCGGCTGTGGAGTTCGAAGAGTCGGTGAATCTTCATCCAACCAAGATGGGGTTCTTCAATCTCGCAAATTGTTACAAGGCCTTACACAGATATGCCGAGGCTCTGGCGACCATCAAGCGGTTGGAAGGCAGTTTTGGAAAAAAACTCAATGCGGAGCTACGCAATGTAGTCAACGATTTCAAGGAAGAGATTCAGAACATCGTCGCCGAGTTGTCGATTGTGGTCAGTCATCCAGGCGCAAAGATTGTTTTTGATGGGGAGCAGGTTGGAATCAGTCCAATGGGGAAACCCCTGATAATTGCGCCGGGTGTTCATAGCGTGACCGTGACACTAAATTCGTTTGCTCCCGTTACCAAGAAAACCAGGATAGTTTCCGGAGATATAACCAGCTTGCGCTTCGAACTCGTACCGGAGCAGGAAAGCGTCATTACTCCAATCGATAGCAGCGCGTCTTCTTCGAAGCCGGAAAAGGAGGAAGAAGAACCTGAAAAACCCAAGAGGGTCTGGACCTGGGTGGCGCTCGGGTTGGGAGTCGGTTCGGCCATCGGAGCCGGCGTTACCGGCGGTCTCGCGCTGGGCAAGGCAAAAGATGTCGAAGGTATGTGCGATGGGAATATCTGTCCGGTCGAGGCGCAGGATCCCATTGATAAGGTTGGGAGCCTCAATCTCGCAACAGATATTCTTATGGGCGTCGCTGTGGTGGGTGTTGTTGCTACGATCATCCTGTATTTTGTGGAACCTGACGACGAACTCAATGAATCAAATGTTTCTGTGATGCCGATTGCGTTACAAAGCGGCGGTGGGGCTGTGATTGGCGGGAGGTTTTAGGGATGGTGCGAATCGTATGCGGATCATTTGTTCTTTCGTGGTTGTTCATGGGGTGCAGCGTAATAAACAGCATGGACGACAAGATTATCAGGAACAGCCCGTACGAAGACGTTGAGTGGCAGGACGAGTCTCCTTCCGGAACGTACACCTGGGATGACGCAACCACCTATTGTTCCAATCTTCAGGAGAACGACAGGAAGGACTGGAGGCTACCGACCATCGATCAACTCAGATCCATCATCAGGGGAAATGACCAGACTGAGTGGGGAGGGGATTGTGAAGTGGATGACAATTGCCTCGACGAAGATTGTTCTTCAGTGGACTGTGCCGGCCTCTCGGGCGAGGGGGGGCCGGGTGAGGATGGCTGTTACTGGAAGGAAGAATTCGATGGTGATTGTTTGTGGTACTGGTCTTCGTCAGAGGTTGAGGACGAAGATGATGAAGCGTGGGTGGTTTATTTCTACTCGAGTGCCATTGAGACGGGCAACAAGTCGGACAACAAGAATGTTCGTTGTATTCGATATTAATGAAAATGCGCGCCGGAAATGTGTCGCCTGACTTGCCTTTGCAACTTCTAAAGGATTGAACGCGATGTTGAATGTGACGAAAATCAAGTATTTGCTTGCTGGCTTCTTTTTGCTCTGGGCTTTCGGTGCCGGTGTTTCCGGGTGTAACGGCGATTCTGCTGATGAGAAAGATGGCATTGTCATCGGGACCATCTTTCACGCCGATGTCGATGAGTCAGCTGCACTCAGACTGAAGGCCGTCGAGTTGGCGGTTGACGAAATAAACGAAGCGGCCGTTTTTTCGCGCGAAGTGAGAGTCGTAAACCTGAGTCCCGCCTCTGGTAACTCCGTCGATGATATGGTTGCCGCTCAGAACACGAAGGAGCTTAAAGAAACATACAACGCAATAGGAGTAATAAGCCTGTATTCAAATCTGGCAGAGGCGATCATCAGCGTTACCAACAGTACCGGATACGAAGATCTGGTCCAGTGTAATTGTTCCGCAAGCAATGTGTTGTTGAACGATACGAGCGTTGCGACGGCCGACAAGAACGACACGTTCTATCGCACAGTAGTGACCGATGTCGTTCAGGGTGAGTTAATGGTCAAGCTGATAACAGAAGAATATGAATGGCACTCCGTTGGTGTTTACAGCGTGGATAACACCTTTGGCTCCGGCTTGAGGGATTTGTTGGTGGCGATGTTTGATGAGGTGGATGGATATGAAATAACATTTGACGACGTTCATCCGGATATGGACTTCAGTGTGGGAGCCAATCAGGAAGAACTGGACGAAATCATCTCATTGAATCTGAGTGGCGCGCTCGATGTTGTCATACTCGCCACGCACAAGTCTCAGTCTCCACTGATAGTCGAGTACCTTATCGAGAATGGGTTTGAGGGGGGCTTGCTCCTTTCTGATGGAGCCAAGACCGAGGACATATTTATTACCGATGCGGATGTCGGGGTTTGGCTCGACGATACGAATATAATGATCGGGGTAGAGCCGGATACGATGGCCGGCGTCAACTCAAGTGCCTTCAGTCAGGCGTTTGAAGCTGCGTACGGGACAGCTCCGGAAACGTACTCTTCAACAGCATACGACTGTACTTTTGCCATAGCTCTTTCTGCCCTCTACGGTGAAGATGATGTCGTCGCGCAGAGCGTCAAGGACAACATCATCAATTTCAAGGAGTCGAACAGGCTGGATGATGAGGTTACTGTGGGGATCGGATCGGAAGGTTTTTCATCAGCTGCGAATGTGATCGCTTCGGGAGGGTTTGTGGATCTCGAAGGTGCGTCGGGCCGGCTTCTCTTTGATAACAATGGGGACAGGCCCGAGCAGGGGATGCGCACCTTCGGGCCCAACAGTGGGGCGACGGGGTTTGAGGTTGTGAATACATATGATTCAAACTTGGAGATTACCGACTAAAAGATGGGAACCAGAGGCAACGAGGAGGAAGCAATGATAATTCGGAATTCATCCATCATGTTTGTGGTGCTTATCGTGACATCTCTGGTCGTCGGCTCGTGTGATGGCGACAAGAAAGCACCAATCGTGATCGCTGGGGTCTTTCCCGTCGATAACAATGACTCGGCCAGGTTGAGACTGGGAGCCATCGAACTGGCAGTTAAAGAGGTCAACGAATCGGGCGTGTTCGATAGGGAGGTCAAAGTAATAAACATGAGTCCCGCAGAAGGGAAAACATACAACGCGGAACTGGCTGCGGAAAACGCCAAGGAACTTCACCAATCAGAAGACGCCGTTGGAGTGATCAGCCTCTACTCGGGTATTGCGAAGACAATTATCGAAGCTACAAACTCGGCACGCTTTATGCGTTATGTTCAATGTAGCTGCTCGGCATCAGCGCCCGGCTTGAACGATCCGACCCTTGAGGGGGGCGATATGAACGATACCTTCTATCGCACCGTTATAGATGACAATTTCCAGGGCATGCTGATGACCAAACTCATCACATATGAGTATAGCTGGCAAAAGGTGGGTATTCTCACTTCCGATGAAACATTCGGCCAGGGTCTCAGAAATGTCATGAAGGAGATGCTTCCAGACGGTGCTGTCGTTGTGGATGAGGTAGTGCCTGATGGTGACTTCGATATTGGCACCGTGGAGGAAGAACTCCAGGCCTTCCTGGAATACCCTGGCGGACTCGACGTGATCATTCTGGCAACAAACTTGAAGGACGGTCTCGTTCCGGACGCAGTGGAGTATTTTCTGGACAACAATTATTCGGGGAATCTGCTTCTTTCAGATGGAGCCAAGTCCGATGGTTTGCTTTCCGATGAGATGAGTACTCTGATAGGAAATTGGATTTCGGCCGGACATATCATCATTGGTACTGAACCCTACACATCAGGGGGGAAGAACTCTGAGGCATTCGAAGATGCTTACAAGGCGGAGTATGGAGAGGATCCCGACACTTATAGCTACACCGCTTACGATTGCGTATACGCTTTCGCCTATTCGCTGCTCTATGCGGGCAAAGACCACTACACGGCAGAAGGAGTGAAGGGCTATATGCCCAGGTTCAAGGAGTTCAACCGAAAAGACAGCGAAATAGAGGTTGGAATAGGTGTGGAAGAATTCAAGGACGGTGCGAAAACCATACGTCTGGGAAGGGAGAGAGTGAATTTCGAAGGGGCCTCGGGAAGGCTGCTTTTCGACGGCGCCGGGGACCGGCCTGAAATGCCGATGCAAACGTTTACTCTCAACGCCGAAATAAATGGCTGGAAACAGAAAGACATATACGACGTTTATTTCAACAAAATTCTGGATGACTCTGCTTGCCCAATGAACTCAGGATGGCCGTGCATTTGCAACAGGAGTGACCTTGAAGAATGTGATGACGGTGTTTCCTTGTGCACGTCAGTCTCTACATACGGCAAATTCTGCACGCAGGAGTGTGACTGCGCTGATCTTCACCATCTTTCGACGGACTGTCCCGACGTGGATGAATTCAGCGCGCACTCATATTGTGAACTGGAAATATCTGGCGATGGCACATGCTTCTGCGCCCTGGGAGAATGTACAACCGATGCCGACTGTCCTCCCGGTCAGGTCTGCGATAATTGGGGTTCCCATGAGATGGATTTGTGTCGCCCCGATTAGCCAGGCATTCGAAGCAGGAAAACAAGAAAAATAGAACATGAACAAAACGGCCACTATTTGATCTGATGTCAGAGGTCGTGCGGGCATAGTGACATGTTCCGCGCCGGCCCGTATACTCCCGCGCAACGAACGAAGAGATTCCACCCCTGAGGGGAGCCGTTGCATCCAGTTATCCTGATCGCTTTCATCCTGTCCGGCATCTCCAGTCTCACGCTGGAGATAATCTGGACGCGACATCTGGAGCACATTTTCGGCGCCACCACCCTGGCCATATCCACGGTGCT
>JAUVAN010000301.1 GCA_030591725.1 Deltaproteobacteria bacterium | reverse complement strand
GAGTGCAATCTGGGAGAGTACATCGGCGATTTCAAGATCACCGAACAATCTGATCTTGCAACCCTCGCGGGATACACATCGATCTCGGGAGATCTGACCATCAACTGCCCCCTGTGTACCGACCTGAGCGATCTGATTTGCCTCTCCTCGGTGGGTGAGAGCTTGTACATCGACAATAACGACGCCCTCACCAGCCTGGACGGACTGAGCGCGCTCGCCTCCGTGGGTGAGGACTTTTTACTCGAAAGAAACGACGCTCTCACCAGCCTGGACGGACTGAGCGCGCTCGCCTCCGTGGGTGAGGACTTTCTGCTCGAAAATAACGACGACCTGACAAATCTGGACGGCCTGAACGCGCTCACCTCGGTGAGTGGGAATTTGCGAATCTGGAACAACTCCGCCCTGACGAACCTGAACGGCCTGAGCGCCCTCACCTCGGTGGGCGGGACCCTGAACATCTACAATAACAACGTCCTTATAACCCTGGGCGGGTTGAGCGCTCTCACCTCGACGGGTGTGCACTTGTTTATCGAAAACAACAACGCCCTCACCAGCATGGAGGGCTTGAGCGCCCTCACCTCGGTGGGCGAGTACTTGCACATTCTGGAGAATGCCGCCCTGACGAACCTGGATGGACTGAGCTCCCTTTCCCTGGTGGGCGGAGAATTGAAAATCCAAGAAAACGCCGCCCTGACGAATCTGGACGGCCTGAACGCTCTCACCTCGGTGGGCGAATTGATACTCTACTGTAACGAAGCCCTGACCAACCTGGACGGTCTGAGCGGGGTCACCTCGGTGGAGTGGGGATTGTGGATTGAAGGCAACACCGCTCTGGCCAACCTGGGCGGTCTGAGCGGTGTCACCGGCTCTGTGGATGGGGACCTGTGGATCATTGCCAACACCGCCCTGACCAATCTGGACGGGCCGAGTGGGCTCACTTCGGTGGGTGGGGACTTGTGGATCGCAAACAACGATGCCCTGATCAACGTGGATGGCCTCAGCGGGATCGCCGGCCCGGTGGGTGAAGACCTTGCGATTGGCAATAACGACGTCCTCGCAGACGTGGATGGCCTGAGCGGGCTAACCTCGGCGGGAGATGACTTGTGGATCCGTGACAATCCCGCCCTCGCCAACCTGGACGGTCTGAGTGGAATCACCTCGGTGGGGGATGAGTTTTCAATCACGGAAAACGACATTCTTCCCGACTGCGAGGTGTGCGCGGTGCTGGACCAGATCACCAGCGGACCCGTTTCGATCGATGTTTACGACAACTTCGACGACTTGTGCACACCCGTCCCGGACAACTGTCTATAAGGGTGATAAACACATTCTTTCCGGAACGCCCTATATATAGAACTGTTGTGGTAGAATAAGAAAACTGTCCATCAAGCCGGGATAATGACACTGGAATAATTGTTATGTCCGTTAGCAATCAAAAGGAGAGAATTATGAAGACCATTAATTCGATCGTATGGATGGCGTTGTTCCTTGCCATCGGGCTTGTCGCCTCGGGCTGCTCCGATTCGCCACCGTTCCTTCCCGACAGCGGCGCCGATACGGACGCAGACTCCGACTCTGATTCCGACACCGATTCCGATTCGGATACAGACTCGGATACAGATTCTGATACGGATTCGGACACAGATTCCGATACAGACTCGGATACGGATTCCGATACCGACTCGGATACGGATTCCGATACCGACTCGGACACTGACCTCTCGCCTTGCGAGACGGAAGCGTTGATAACCCCGGGGATGGTCTGCTGCCCCGACACCTTGCCGGGTGATTGTACTCCGGGCGCCTGGGCCTTCTCCCCCGAAAACGGCGACTACGGTTGCTGTTCCCAGGATCTGACCATAGCGGTGGGTTGCTGGGAGGGTTACTACGAAGCCCCCTGTGGCCCGTCGGATATATGTTCATTCCACGGGGGGTATTACGAGTGGGTGGGCTGCTCCGATTGGTAATCCGTTTTCCCTGAAAAGCGACTGATCATAAACCGGCGAATTCGGACAGGAAGAACCGCACGGCGGGTTCGACGATCGCTTTATGGGCGTCGACTCCCTCGCCGCTATCAACCACGAAACCCTCGGTCAGGCCGCTTTCCGATCGCGCGCAACGGAACTCCTGATCTCGCAACGCAGCGCCCGGGTGAGCAGCGGGACAGCTCACGGGTTTCATCCCGGCGGGCCCGTAAGCGCGCCCGAAATCGAAGGTGGATTGGTACTCCGGTCGCTGGCGGGGTTTAAATCCTGCTGTCTCCACAGAGTGAACGTTTAGTGTTCGTATGCCCGCCTTTTCCAGGTGCGCAATTTCCTTGATCCATCCCTTCCCCAGACATGTGTCGAAGAAACCGACCGCTTTGGGAAACATGCGATGGATCTGGTTGAGCCCCTCGCCGCCGCAGCCCGCCGCCCCCGAGTGTCCGAATGCGAACCAGTCCGTTCCCTCAATCCCCTGCGTCGCGAGCAACTCCTCCACCTTCGCCCGGAACGCGCGCGGATCGAACTTTGGCCAGGTGCCGACCACGAAACGAAACACGGGCAACACCAGAATGACCGGCCCTATCTCGCCGTCTTTCACCATCTTCACCACCAGATCGCTGACCGGAGTTGGGAAGTTGTAGTCCCGCGGATTTCTTCCGCGCTTTGGCTGACCGTGGAACCCCACCACTACCGGGTATGATCCCCCCTTCACCACACCGCCGGTGAGCACGATGCGATGCTGATCCGCCGGATCCGACATCTCGTACGCATCTGCCACCGCCTTGCCCGGACACCAGGCGAATCGAACAGTTTGCGGCTCCAAAACCCGGCTCTCGGTTTTCACCTCTTCGGGTCTGTCCTGCGCCGTAGGCTCCACCGCCTCTTGCGGTGTCGAAGGCTCGGGGATCTTGATCTCAACGGAAACGTCCTGCGCCGCATTCGCCTCTTCGACGGGAGCAGTACCCGAGCACCCGGCGCACAGTACAAACAATAAAACGCGGGTTTCCAACCACTTATTCATCTTTCTTTTTCTTCCTTTCGATCCTCGCCATGCGATGGGCGTTTCCCTCGTCTCCCTCTATCTCCACTGTCTCGCTCGCGTGCACCAGTGCCCTGTCGTAGTCCTTTTCGCGATGCTCGAAATGCTTTGCCAGGCACAGGTGGGCAGCGCTGTCTGCAGAATCGATCTCCACTATCTGCTCCCACAAAGCCCTCGCCTCATCGAAGCGCTTGTTCCTGGCCGCATGGCGGGCGGCCATGTGCAATGCGTCACTGCGCTCGTGACCGATCGTCAAATCGCCTGCCCGGGCCAGGTGATGTTCCACCGCTTCATCCCGTCCCGCGTCCATGGCTGCTCGCGCGAGGCCCAGGTGATCCACCGCGTGCTCCACGGCGGCCGGGTTCGAGTACATCCTCTCCAGCACACCACCGAGCGCCGCGAGGGCCAGCAAATCCAGCCCATTGTGAGACAGGACCGCCTTCATGTCGCGAGTGGATCCGCCCCTCAGGTAGGCGGCATACGCAGCGGGGATTGCGTGACCGGGGATATCGCCCTCTCTGTGAAATCCCAGCACCGCTCTCTCCAGAGCGGTAAGACTTCGATCGTCGAGGCGCCTTTTGAATATCCTTCTGGCCACGTGGAGGAGATCCAGGTGCGGCAGCGCCGCTCCGGGATTGGTCATCCGGTTCATCACGTAGCGTGTGTTGAGCAATGGAACGTCGAAAGAGCGTCCGTTGAAGGTCACCAGGTAGTCGGCGTCGCGGAGCCTGGACGACAGGATTTCCAGCTGGGCCCGTTCTTCCGTGGGATTTCGGCAGAACATCTGCTCCAGAAGAAACACTCCGTCCTTTCGCAGGCGGCCGATGCCCACCAGAAAAGCAAGGGTGCCGGTGCCGCCGCTCAGGCCCGTGGTCTCCGTGTCGAGAAAGAGCGCGCCCGCTGGATCCAGGCCGGCCAGGGATTCGATCCCGCTGAGTACGGCCAGGCCTTCCCCGACACTAAGAAAGCTCGACACCGACTCGTTGCCATGATGACAACCCTCCGCGTATTCGACCGTGTTGACCAGCACCGGTCCGAAAGAAGTTTCGACCTCTTCGCCGGGCAGATCTCGCTCGTCGTCGTTCGTGGCCGGACCTCGAAGGGGGCGGGATATCTTTCCCATCCGACGCTTGAGTTGCTCGATGATCTGCGATCTCGAATCACCTGACGTCTCGGTCGTTCCCGGAGGCTTTCGGCGCTCCAGCCTGGACTTGATCTTGCTCATCGGTCGCCTCCGTGCCCGAGCAGCGCCACGGCTATCATGCGAGCTATCTGCTTGACGGGAGGGCCATTGTCGATGGTCGGACCGCAACAGGACGGACAGCCCGTGTCGCAGACGCATCCGGTCACCAGTCGAAGGGCGTCCTCGAGCATCGGCCTCACCTCCTCAAACGCTCTCGCGCTCAGACCGACGCCTCCGGAGTGGGCGTCGTAAAGGTAGATCGCCGGATAGAGAACATCGGACTCCTCTCCACCGGCTACATCCGATGCCTGCACGACTGTGGAGATATCGCGGGGATCGCACATCAACCTCAGAGATGCCACCTGATGAACCGCGTGGGCCAGCCCCTCGAAGCCCGCCATCAGATCCCCTTGCGCCAGATCCCGGATGGGCTGCGGCAACGAATCACCCAGGGTAAACCAGGTCCCATCGGTCTCCAGTAAAACGGGAGGCAAGCGAACGTCCCCGAACCCCAGGTTTTCGTGGGTGTTGAACTTCAGTTTCTTGAACCCGGCGATCTCGTCTGTCACCCGCACGTCTCCGCTCGCGACCTCGCCGATGGCAAGGGCCTTTCGCTTCGCTACCTCCACCACTTCGAGGGTGTGGTGGACTACCGGGGTCGTGTAGTAGACAGGCTCCACCGGACGAACATACGCCCTTCCCGCCTCGTGATCGAAGCGCTCCACGTGGTAGGTCCGCCCCTCGTGCTGGTAGATCGCATGCTCGTGCAGCTCCAGGCGCGCCGCCACCGGATCTACCCGGGCCAGCGGCTCATCGCCATCCATGTCCATCACCACCACTGCCTCGCCACCCACGCTGCGCAGTCCTATTTCCGCCGCCGGGTAGGTGGAGCCAATGTAGAAATACCGATCCGCGGATCTGGACAGCGAACCCTCCTCCACCAGGTAATCCAGCGCCGCTTCGGTGTCGTCAACGGAGATCGGCCCGAAGGATTCGGTGACCGTGAAGGGTAACTCGAACGCGGCACAGCGAAGGTGATCCAGGAGGATCTCCACATTGTCCGGCTGCACCAGGGCCAGCTCCGGTGACGACT
>JAUVAN010000185.1 GCA_030591725.1 Deltaproteobacteria bacterium | reverse complement strand
TCACGATCCCACGCGACGGTTCTCCGATATAATGCGCAAGCCAGGCTTCCGTTCTCAGGACCGCTGTTTCTATTGCCTCCTCAATGGCTACCATGCTTGACTATATATCCCATATTGCTCTGATTGTCAATTGACCCACGGGTCATTCTTATGCTTTTAGTCAAACCTCTAATAATTGCCAATAATGACTCCTCGAAAAAGGGCGGTCGAAAGCGCCACACGCTCGTACACGTGCGCCCTCTTGACGAAAAGTCTGACGGTTAGAGCGGAACACTGGTCTACTATTGCGAGTACATTCCAGGAAAGTCTGGCATGGGTTGCGGATAGGAGCGTTAGTGGTCAGCCCCTCCTACTTGCCTATCACGCTCTGGTGTCATCACGCTCCTTTCGAAGAGCCCACGAACTGAAAAGCCCGTTGCCTTCGCTTGATGATTTCGATTCGCTCGGTCGCGTCCTTGCGATACAAGACGGCGAGGTCTTCGGGAGTAGACAGACCGAACATCTCGTACAGGGCCATGAACTCGGCGTAGGCGTCCTCGATGTCAAGTTCTCGCAGCCAGGCTCGTTGCTTCCGTTCATTCTCCCGATGCACGGCGTCCCAGTTTCGATCGACGAAACCGCGAAATCGGGCGGTGGTGTTGGGTTGTTCACTCACAATAACAGTATACCTTTCAGGTTTCCTTTTGACCAATGGGTTTGCTTCCGCCACAATAATCAGAATGTTGAAGAACAAGAAAATCCTCATCACGGGCGGGGCGGGTTTCATCGGCACGCGGCTTTGCGAACGGCTGGTCGATGACAACCAGATCGTCATCCTGGATACACTTCACCGCAACGCCATCAAGGATAGCCCTCTTGAAAATCACCCGAACATCGATCTCATCGTGGGGGATGTGCGAGATCCCGACGCGGTGAGGCAAGCCATGAAGGACGCCTCCCACGTGATCCACCTGGCGTCAATAGCAGGCGTGGACACGGTGATGAACAATCCGCTGCTCACCATGGACATTACGCTGAAAGGAACCTTCAACGTCCTCGAGGCCGCAGTGGAGGAAAAGGGGATCGAGCGTTTTGTCGACTTTTCGACCTCCGAGGTATTCGGGGCGTACGCGTACCGGGTCAAGGAGGGCGATGTCACTTCACTGGGGGCCGTGGGCGAGGCCCGCTGGACATACGCCGTCTCCAAGCTCGCTACGGAGCACCTGTGCCACGTGATGTACAGGCAAAAAGATTTGCCCGCGGTCACCGTGAGGCCGTTCAACATATTCGGGCCGGGCCAGGTGGGCGAGGGGGCGATTCATCACTTCATGGTCAAGGCGATCAAGGGTGAGCGACTGACGGTGCACAACGATGGAGCCCAGATTCGCGCCTGGTGCTACATTGACGACATGATAGACGGGCTGCTCCTCTCAATGGAACGCCCCGAGGCGGTGGGCAGAACTTTCAATATCGGAAACCCGCGCACGGCGCTGACCGTTCACAACCTGGCCAACCTGGTGGTGCGCCTGGCGGAGTCTTCCTCGGAGGTTACGCACGTGGAATGGCCCTACCCGGACGTGGAGTTGAGGATCCCCGACATCACATCCGCGAGACAACTGTTGGGGTTCGAACCGAAGTTCGATCTGGAAGAAGGGCTGAAACGTACGCTGAAATGGTACCGTTTCGCACTTGACTTGAACCCGGGCGCAGGAATATCTACCGAGCCATCCGGTTGAAGCGGGAGGAGCGCGATTCAATCCAGTGTCGAAAAGCTCGTAGCAAGGCTCACCTCGTCTTCTGACAGGAAGCGCGAGGCCGCTTTCGTCAGCCTCCAGGAGAAGCCCACTGGAAAAGTTGTGCCCCTGGTGGCGCAGCTGCTTATCGACGACGCCAACTCATCCACCCAGGTCGTTTGCCTCGATCTTCTGGAACGCGCCGGGGCGGTAACCTATTTTCGGGATTCCCGCTCCGATGGATGGTTCGAAAAGCTGGGCGGCAAGATCGGCAACTTCAAGCTCATCTGCGAGATCCTCGGCGGTCGCTTTCTGGCCTACGCAATCATTCTCGGAATCCAGATACGCGGCCTGGCGAGAGATCCGAGGGTTCCAGCGAACAACACTGTGGAGTTTACCGGTGAAGACAATCTCCTTCAGGTGCTGACCATCGGAGAGTTCCGGTCCCGCGTCGTCCAGGCGCTCCTTCTGAAGGAGCACGAGATACCTTCGAACGTGGAGATCCCCATTGACGAGGAAACCGCGACGTCGGTGATCGGGGCCGACATGGTGCTCCTCACCTCGCTGTTCGGTTTGTCCATGAGGCAGTTCATCTGGGTGGAGGACAAGGAGAACGGACCGTGGGCCATCGTGGGCTTTATCTCCGAGGCCGGCTTCAACTTCATGGAGCTGGGCTCATTCGAGTCCATGGTGAAGCAGAAACTCCACAGGGATCTGGTGGGGACATTCGAACAGCCGTTCCAGCTCGACCTTTCCGCCATTGAACAGGCGCGGATAGCCGAGAAGGAAGGGAGCCCGGACAGGGTCATCCACACCCTGGAGACGTGGCCGGGATTGCTCGCCGCGCTACAGAGGACGCCCGTCGCCAAGCAGCTGAACGAAGAACAGCTCGACCTGATAGCGGAGGGATTGGTGCTTCTGGGGGATGCGTTCAGAATCAAGAACAGATTCACATGGTCGGAGGAGCTCTACCGGCTGGGCCTGCAGTTCATCCGGGAGGGGAGCAACGCCGCGAGGTTGTACAGCAGGTTGGGCATCTTGCTCAGTGAGGTCGAACGCCATGGAGAGGCCATCGGATTCCTGCGGCGCGCCGCCGCGCTCGAACCCGACAACAGCGAGTTGCTGGCTCCGCTCGGGAGATCTTTCCTGCGGCGTGGCAAGACCGTGCCGGCTGCCCTTCTCCTGCTGAAGGCCAGGGAGCAGGGCGTCGAATCCGACCAGTTGGAAGAGGATCTCGGCGAGTTGCGCACGAGATTCGAAGAAGCGGGAGTGTGCTGGCCCACGATTTCCAGGAAAGGCGACCAATGAAGAAGAACTTTGTGCTCGACACCAATGTGTTGCTCCACGATCCCAACTCGATGCTGTCGTTCGAGGAAAACAATGTCATCATTCCCATCTACGTGATCGAGGAGGTAGACAATTTCAAGAAGGACCTGTCCGAGCTTGGCAGGAACGCTCGTCAGGTCTCGCGGATACTCGATGGACTGCGTACGGGCGGCCGCCTCGTGGACGGTGTCCCCATAACAGACTCCAACGGCGGTACCCTTCGAGTGGCCTTTGCCACCAGGGACCTTCCTCCCGAATACGCCCTCTCCAGTCACAGCGCCGATAACCGCATCCTTTCCTCGGCGCTGGAGGTTCAGGAGAAGGACGCAGACGTCCCCCTGGTGTTCATCAGCAAGGATATCAACCTTCGTATACGCGCTGCTGCACTTGGCCTGACGGTGATGGACTACGACGTGGAGAGGACCGATATCGCCGAGTTGTACAGCGGCGTGGCCGATCTCACCGTTGACGCCGCAGTGATTGCCGAGCTGTACGAAAAGGGAGAGGTGCAGGCGCCGCAGCTGGATGAGGGCGAGGTCCTTTCTCCAAATTCGTTCGCGGTGCTCCAGGGCAGCGACGGTAAGGGATCCGCCATCGTCAGGATCCCGCCGAACGACGGCAAGATGCGGCTGGTCAAGGGCAACGGGCCCACAGTGTGGGGGATCCGGCCGCGCAACAAGGAGCAGCACTTCGCGTTCGAACTCCTCCTCGACGACAACGTCCAGCTTGTCACCCTTGTGGGGCAGGCGGGCACCGGCAAGACCCTGCTGGCGCTGGCCGCCGGTCTGCAGAAATCAGCGGAGGAGCAGGTGTATCAAAAGATGCTCGTCTCTCGCCCGGTGTTTCCGCTGGGGAGGGATATCGGTTTTCTGCCCGGAGACATCAACGAAAAGCTTCGACCCTGGATGCAGCCGGTCCACGACAACCTGGAGCTGCTGCTGAGCCTGTCCTCGCGGGATAAGAAGGATGGGCGATCCAGCGACGAGCTCTTCTTCATGGACATGATCAACATCGAGCCCCTCACCTACATCCGGGGGAGGTCCATTCCCCGGCAATTCATGTTGATTGACGAGGCCCAGAATCTCACCCCCCATGAGGTGAAGACCATCATCACCAGGGCCGGCGACGACACCAAGATCGTCCTCACCGGCGACCCCTACCAGATCGACAACCCGTACGTGGACGCCACCAACAACGGTCTTGTGCACGTGGTCAGGCGCTTCCGCGGCGACTCCGTGGCGGGTCATGTTACGCTCACCAAGGGAGAGCGCTCCGAACTCGCCGAGCGCGCCGCACAGCTTCTGTAGGGCGCAAGGTCACTTCACCAAATGAAGACCCCGAGATCAAAGCGATACGGCGACGAGGGAGAGATTCCCAGGAGGATACTGCTGGTGGCGCCGAAGCATCCGGAGAGCTTCTGGTCCATGCAGGGCATGGTGGACATGCTTGGGGCCAGAACGATGATGCCCAACTCGGCTCTCGCGACCCTGATGGCGCTGACGCCGCGGGGTGTGAACGTCGAATACTGCCTGATGGATGAGAACGTCGCTGAGATAGACCTGGATTTCAAATGCGACCTGGTCGCGATCACCGGTTCCACTCTGCACGCTGCCAGGATAAGGGATCTGGCGGCGGAGTTTCGTCAGCGGGGCAACCCCGTGGCTCTCGGTGGAGCCTACGCCACGCTGGAGGCCGACAAATGCGAGGGTCTGGCGGATTTTCATTTTATCGGAGAGGCCGAATACACATGGCCCAGGTTCCTCGAAGATTGGCAGCGCGGTGAGGCCGATGGGGTCTACACCCAGAAGGATTTCATCGATCTTGCGGACAGTCCGGCGCCGGACTGGTCACTCATTGATGCGGGTGATTACCTGAACTTCCCGGTGCAGACGAGCCGGGGGTGTCCCAACGGGTGCGATTTCTGCGATGTGATCCAGTACGTGGGGCGGAAGTACAGAACCAAGTCGGCGGATCAGATACTGGAGGAGATATCAGGCGTACAGGCAACCGGGGCCCGGAGAGTATTCTTTTCGGACGACAACTTCCTGGGAAACAAGCGGTTTACAATGGAGCTCTTGCAACGCCTGCTCGAGTGGAACCGGGTCCAGGACAAGTCCCTCTCGTTCTCCACCCAGATCACCGTCAAGGTGGGCGACGACGAGGAGCTGCTCAAGCTGATGGCCGACGTGAGGTTCTCGGTTCTTTTTCTCGGGGTGGAGACGGTCAGGAAGGAATGTCTGGAGGAGATCAACAAGCCGGTCAACCTGAGCCACGACATTCACGAGAGGATCGGGCGAATAACCCGTTACGGGATAGTTCCCTTCATCGGGCTCATCGTCGGTTTCGACAACGACGACGCAACCGTGTTCGACGATCTGCGGGACTTTCTCGACGAGACCGGCAGCCCCATAGTGGGGATAAGCCTCCTCAACGCGCCCCGTCACACGCCGCTTCACGAACGGCTAAAGAAAGAAGGCAGGCTCGCCGAAGACGGATTCTCCGGAGAGTGGCAACTGAACACCAACATCATCCCCAAGCAGATGACCCGGGAAGAACTGTTCACGCGGTACTGGAGCTTCTTTCGGGAGTGCTACGATCCGGAAGTTTTCGAGCGGCGACTTCACTCGTGGATGGCGCAGGTCGAGTATTTCGCGGTGCCCTACGAGGGCAAGTCGGCGGATCTGTGGGAGGCGTTAAAGGGGATCGGGGTCTTCTGGCGTCTCATGACAATGTACGGCAAGGATGTGCGGAAGCTCTTCTTGAGGTGCATGAAGAAAACCTGGAAGAGCAACCCGCGACTCATGGGGTGGTTGTTTGTGATCTTCGTCCAGTACAGCCACTTCTATTCTTTTGTAAACAAGGACAGGGGTATCGAACTTCGAGATTGCAGATGATAGTATCAAATGATACTATCAAATGATGCAACCACCGTGTGAAATCACTCCGCGAATTCTGCAACTGGTCGCGCGAATCTCGCGGCGGTTGGGTCGTTTCGAAGGGCTGTCCAGCCCGCCGCCCCAACCTCTCTTGAGACGGGAGAGCCGGGTAAAGACCATTCGCGATACCCTGGCGATCGAGGGCAACACCCTCACCCTGGACCAGGTGACCGCGCTCGTCGAAGGGAAACGCGTCGCCGGCCCGCCTCGTGAGATCCGCGAGGTCCAAAACGCACTGGCTGCGTACGCTCGTTTGAGCGAGTACGACCCGCTCTCGATTGAGCAGTTCAGCCGGGCCCACGGCGTGATGATGGAGGGCCTGCTCGAAAGCGCCGGCCGTTTTCGCGCGAAGAACGTCGGTGTGTTCAAGAGCGGGGAGGTGACCCACATCGCTCCACCGGCCCGTCGCGTCAAACAACTGATGACCGAGTTGTTCGAGTTCCTGGCGGCGACGGAGCAGATCCATCCGCTGGTCGTCGCCTGCGTCTTCCACTACGAGATCGAGTTGATCCACCCGTTCGAAGACGGCAACGGTCGAATGGGCAGGTTGTGGCAAACCGTTCTGCTCAGCTCGTTTCACCCGATCTTCGAGCTGTTACCCGTGGAGTCGATCATCCGGGAGCGGCAGAAAGACTATTACGGCGCGCTGGCTGAATCCGATTCCAGGGGGGACTCCACCCCGTTCGTGGAGTTCTCCCTCGTGGCGATTGTCGATAGCCTCTCGACTTTCATCGAGGAGATCGAGCCGGTGGCGGCAACGCCGGAATCGCGGCTGGAGATCGCCCGCTCCCACTTTGGAAGCCGGTATTTCACACGGCGGGAGTATCGCGCGTTGCTGAAGACCATCTCAACGGCCACGGCCAGCCGTGACCTCAAGCGCGGTGTGAACGCGGGTATGCTGGAGAAAAGAGGCGCGAAGGCTCGTACAGTGTATGTCTTCTCTGACACCCTGCCTCCTTCACCCGTCCGGCCCGGTTAGAACAGGTCCCACCAGAAACAGGCGGCGCTCACGGTGGTGATCAACATCAGGATGTTCATGGGAACTCCGACTTTGAGGAAATCGCTGAACTTGTAACCTCCCGGGCCGTAGACGATGAGGTTCGTCTGGTAACCGAGCGGCGTGGCGAAGGAGGCTGACGCGGCTACCGCCAGACCGATCAGGAAGGGCGTGGGGTTCATCTCCATCTGTTGAGCCGTGGAAAAGGCGATGGGGAACACGAGCGCCGCTGCCGCGTTGTTTGTGATGATCTCCGTGAAGATGCTGGTCACCAGAAGGACGCCGGCCAGTACCCCCGCAGGACCCAGTGGCGACACCCAGACGATAAGAGTGCCCGCCACCGCTTGCGCGAGCCCTGTGACTTCCATGGCGCGCCCGATTCCGAACGCGGCGGCGATTGTTATCAGCACCTGAAGATCAAGGGCCCTTCTGGCGCCGGCCGGGGAGATGATCTTGAAGGCCACAAACAAACCCGCAGCTAGGAAGGCGGATACGACCATCGGTAATATATTCAGAGAAGGCAGCGCGATCATCGCCACGAGAATGAGTAGTGCGACGGGCGCTTTCTCGTGCTTGACGCGGCCCACGTCGCCCACCTGGGAAACCAGGTAGAAGTGTGGAGTGTGATACCACTTCGCCGCGAAGCTCTCGGATGCTTCGAGCAGGATGGTGTCGCCGGAGCGGAGCACGATGTCCCCGATCTTGGAGCGGATCCGCTGGCCGGCCCGGTGCACCGCGATCACCGCCGCTTCGTATGTTCCCCGGAAACCAGCCTCCCGGATACCCCTCCCGACGAGGGGCGAGGTGGAGGCGATCACCGCCTCGAACAGCCTGATCTCGCTTCCGGAAATGGGGCTCCCCGCGAGATCCTGATCCACCGCGCTCAAACCCTTGATGGCCTTGAGATCAACGATGGTAGAGATCAGACCGGTGAACAGCAGGTTGTCTCCGACTTCCAGAACCTCCGTCGGCTGGACCGGCCCGATGATGCGATCGTCCCTCTCGATAT
>JAUVAN010000055.1 GCA_030591725.1 Deltaproteobacteria bacterium | reverse complement strand
GTGTCCGGAGCCCAGGTGTTCCTGAATACCGCGGGCGCGTGGCTCACGGGATCTACCTCGTCCATTGCGAGTTGAATGAGGTTTAGCAAGGGATGGGCCTTGTCCAGATCTGGATCCATCAACACCAGCTTCATGGCCGCCGCCACATTTACGGGGTTCTCCTTGTTCAGGAAGGACTCGATCAGGTACCCGCCGGCGCCGCTCAGAATCATTCCCTTCACCATGGGCTCGTGCGCGGCGAAGATAAACTGCCCCTGCGTACCCTGGGAGTGCCCGTAGAAGTATATCTTGTCTGTATCGAAGAGAATGGCCTCACCGGTCACCGTATCGAAGTTCTCGACGAAACGAACGAGCTGGAAATAGTCAGCTGCAGCCTGAACGTTATTGTCCCTCGCCGCGTAGGGATTGATGAAGTTGTAGAAGAGCCTCTGCGGGGAGTTTGCCTCCAGCGCCGCCTCGGATGATGACAACCCGCGACGATCCCCATGCTGGACCTGCTCGAGCCCGATGACCGCCGCGCCGGCTTGCGCCATCCACCCTGCAACACCGTTGTCAACGAACGACATCTCGCTACCGCCCGTCCCGTGAGCGTAGAGGACGACAGGCCACCCATCTACCGGGGGCGTCCCGTCGGGAACCGTCAGGGCAAACTTCACGTCCTCTTCCTGGACCAGCAACGGATATCCGAATGGATGATATTCGATCGCGCCGCCCTTATCCGCGGTGGCGAAGGGTCGGGTTCCGGCCTGGTAGAACGGCACCGTCACGGTGCCCGTGTAAGTGGTGAAGGCCGATTGGGTAGTGTCCGTACTGAGGGCGCTCGCCTCCGGCATGGCTTCGAACCTCACGGCTGCTCTCACACTCTGAATGACCGGGAACAGGGACGCGGTGGTAAACACGGCGGCGCCGGCTATGGAGGAGCCGTCCATCGCCTGCTCGGAGATGTAGTCGCGCAGCGGGGCGTAATCGTTCCAGGCTGCGGCCATATTGGATTCAGAGGGCTCGCTCGAACCGAGCATGGCAGTAAAATCGTCGTCCTGCCCCAGGTTGTTGCCGCTATCGTCCTTGATGGAAGAAGTGACTATCGCTGCGTAGGTGGTGGAAGGAAGCAGCGGACGCCCCATGCTCGGACATATCGCTAGCCAGTTGGAGCAGATGTAGAGCTTCTGTTTGCGGTCCCCCTTGTATCCCGACCATGCCAGCTGTCCGTATTCGTCGGAAGATGAATCGATATTCACGATGTACAGGTTGCTCATGTTATCGAGCGTTGCCCCGTCAACCCATTGGGAGAATCGGAAATACACACACGAGGAGGCGCCGAAGCCGTCGAGGTCTGACTCTATCATGTCGAAGTAGTCATCGACCGGATTGCCTAACTCGGGAATCAGGATACCCGGATTCGGATGTCCACTGAGATCGACGTGCCCGTTTCGAAACCGGATGTCGTTGGGGAAAGGTAGCCGATAAAACTCCGGGGAGCTGCCGTCGACCTCGAAAAACACTTTGAAATCATCGGAATAGGTGGAGGGATCCTCGCAGGTGGCGCCCGCCCAGTAAGGCGGCTGGAAACCGGCGCAAACACCGTCGATGCACTCCAGGAAAAGCATGCAATCCTCGTCATCGTTACAGTTAGCGCCCGCCACTCCTGTTCCGTCGGCCCCGGGCTGCTGGCATGTCCCGTCCGACGCACAAACCAGGCCCCACATGCAATGAAAGGAAGCCCCGCAATCCTCACCCTCGTCGGAAGTGCCCGGCGCTCCCTCGGGCTGGCACGTCCCGTTACCCGCGCACACCAGACCTTCGGCACAGGCTTGCCCCCCGGAGCAGTCCTCTCCCTGGCCAAGTCCGCTGGACGTATCCGTATCATCCGGAAAAGCGTAG
Source organism: Deltaproteobacteria bacterium (assembly GCA_030591725.1). Taxonomy (GTDB): domain Bacteria; phylum Myxococcota_A; class Polyangia; order JAAYKL01; family JAAYKL01; genus JAUVAN01. The sequence continues at coordinate 13,517 of JAUVAN010000055.1, read as the reverse complement.
CTATCCGACGTGTTGTTGTTGCAGCCGACAGTCGCAACCATGAACGCAGACAAGCATATGATCATCAATATACGCATGACTAAAGCTCCTCTATTTTGAAAAGGGTCATTCACTTTTCAAGAATAACAGATTTTTCAATGTCGCGAGGCCTGCATTTTATTTCACCATACCTTTTTCAACAGTTGCCTTTCGATCGACTATGACTACAATCACCGCTCGATTCGCTCTCGAAGCGGCAGGAGAATCCGCGTGGACATCGACAAACTCAGGAACTTCTCGATAATCGCCCACATCGATCACGGGAAATCGACCCTCGCGGATCGGATACTAGAGATCACCGGAGCCGTGGAGATCCGTGCCCTCAAGGCGCAGCATCTGGACAAGATGGATCTGGAGCGCGAGCGCGGCATAACCATCAAGGCCCAATCCGCGCGGATTACGTACACCGCCCACGACGGGCTGGAATATACCCTCAACCTCATCGACACCCCCGGCCACGTGGACTTCAACTACGAGGTGGAGCGGTCCCTGCAAGCTTGCGAGGGCGCCGTTCTTCTTGTGGACGCCACCCAGGGGGTGCAGGCGCAGACGCTCGCCAACGCGTACCTCGCCATCGAAAACAACCTCGAGATAATCCCGGTGGTCAACAAGGTCGACGTGAGCGGATCCGACCCGGCCTCGACCTTGCAGCAGATAGAAGAGGTCATCGGTCTCGATATAGATGATGCCATCTCTATTTCCGCCAAGACCGGCGAGGGCGTGACCGACCTGCTCGAGGCCGTGGTAAGGCGTATACCACCCCCAACGGTCCACCCTGACGAGGACCGCCTGAGGGCTCTAATTGTGGACTCCTGGTACGATTCCTACAGGGGCGTTGTGGTGCTGGTGCGGATCTTCTCCGGTGAGATCAAGGTGGGATTGAAGGTGGACTTCATGTCGACCGAGCGCAGCTACGAGGTGACGGAGGTCGGTGTCTTCACGCCGGAGGCCACAAAGGTTCCGTCGCTCAACTCGGGAGAAGTGGGCTACGTCATCTGCTCCATCAAATCCGTCCACGAGACCAAGGTCGGAGATACGATCACCGGCACCAGAAACCCCGTGTCGGAGCCCCTGCCCGGCTTTCGAAATGTCCAGCCCATGGTCTTTTGCGGTGTGTTCCCCACCGACCCGGGGGGATACGAGAACCTGCGCGACTCACTGGACAAGCTGGTCCTCAACGACTCGTCGTTCGTTTTCGAGCCTGAGACCTCGCAGGCCCTGGGATTCGGTTTTCGATGCGGTTTTCTGGGACTTTTGCACATGGAGATCATCCAGGAGCGCCTGGAGCGGGAATACGATCTGGACATCATCACCACGGCGCCCACGGTCATCTACAATGTCAACCTGACCGACGGCACAACCATCACGATCGACAACCCGGCAAAGATGCCCGAGGTCGGAAAGATCGACACCATCGAGGAGCCCTACATCCGGGCCTCCATTCACGTGCCGACGGAGCACGTGGGCCAGGTAATCAAGCTGTGCGAGGATCGCCGGGGGAGTCAGAAGAGTCTCGATTATGCGGGCCCCGGTCGAGTCATCCTCATTTACGACCTGCCAATGGCCGAGGTCATCTTCGATTTCTTCGATCGCCTCAAATCCGTATCGCGCGGATATGCGTCCATGGACTACGAGGTGACCGGACATCGGCCCGGAGATCTGGTCCGGCTGGACGTGCTGGTCAACGGCGATCCGGTGGACGCCCTCTTCGCCATCGTACATCGGGACAACACATATCTAATCGGCCGGGATCTGACGCGCAAGATGAAAGAGCTGATCCCACGCCAGCAGTACGAGGTGGCCATTCAGGCCGCGCTGGGCACCAAGGTGATCGCCAGGACCAACGTCAAGGCAATGCGCAAAAACGTCACCGCCAAGTGCTACGGCGGAGATATCTCAAGAAAACGCAAGCTCCTGGAGAAGCAGAAGGCAGGCAAAAAACGCATGAAGGCAGTGGGACAGGTCTCCATCCCCCAGGAAGCGTTTCTGTCGTTGTTGAAGATCGACAGGTGAGAGCGATCAGCAGCCGTACGTGGCCGGGTCGCAACCCGCCGTAGTGATACAGGCACAGTAGTCATCGAAGCAATCAGCAGTGCAGTCCGTGTCCGAGCAGGTGGCGGCGCAATCAGTGTAATCGGTTCCGCAATCCTCCACATCGCCCGTAGTGCAATCCGTGTCTGTGTCCGAATCCGTGTCCGAATCCGTGTCCGAATCCGTGTCCACGTCGGTGTCGCCGTCCGTGTCCATATCGGCGTCCCCGTCACTCGGAGTGGCGTTGCTCCAGTGCTCGTCGAAATCAATGCTGAAATCCTCCCAGAACATTTCCCACGGGTGTTTCTCACCCTTCAGGGGATCTAGATTATCATCATAGCAGTCGTTGTCGCAGTCATCTCCGAACGCGTCAGTGGATAGATTGCCGAAGCCCCAATACTTGTCCTTATCGACCTCACCCTCCACGCACTCGACGCAGTCCTCCACGTCGCCGCGCTCCTTTGAATCGAGGCCATTGATTGTATCTGTGCACTCGCTCTTGCAGTGCTTCTTGGCCTCGTCGGTCTTTTGAATGTCGAAATAATCGGACTTGTCCATCGCCTCGATGAGCGTGTCGCAGAAATCGACACAAACGCCGGCGATCTCCTCCTCACCCTTGCTGCATGCATTCATGGATGAAAGCGAGGCGAGCAAGAGAACCATCATTCCGGTCGCTATTGCATAACGCATTATAATCCCCTCCTAATGGGCTTATGAATCAGCTTCTTCTACAATCTATGACATTCTACCACAAGTCATATGAATTAGGTGCGACTCGAAGTGAGACTGTAACTTCGGTGGGTATATTCTCTCAGAAAAGCGGTTTTTTCGGAAAGCGCACCGCGACCCCGAGCCGGGCATTGAAAGAAAAGATATAGCCCTGCCCCGCAAGATCCTGCAGGTACTCCAACCCCACAGGATTGACCTGTATTTCAAAGTGCTTGCCCAGAAGGAGCGACATGGCCAGGTGAAGATCGGCGTACACCCAGTTGGCGCCGCTCAGGCCGTATCCCGGTTCCAGCGATGCGCCGATGTATAGAAAGTTTTTCTTGAGAGGAAAAAGCAACCTGGCCAAAAGGCCGAAATTTATCTTTACGAAATCGCCCCATTCGGCAGGTCTCGTACCCCTGGCAACCGTGGTGTCAAATGGTTTCAGACTCGTGGTGGATATCGCGAGTCCAAGATCAAGCCATACCGGATTCGGCGGCAACCGAAGGCCCAGTGCGCCGCCGCCAGCGAGCGTGGCGATCGGACGCTTCCATCCGTCGGTTCCCCAACCTCCAACGCCGTAACCGCCGCCGCCGAAAAGCGCGAAGAAAATCGTTCCGGGCCCGTCCCTCTCTGCGCTTGTGGCGGAATCCCCTGGGCCGGTTGAGACAACAGGCTCGGGCTCCATGGTCACCATGATGGTGTCCGAGGCGGCCGCAGGGCTCTCGCCGTTGAACTGCACAGTGATCATGCCGGGCGCCTCCACACGGATCTCGTGGTATTGTGCGGAGATAATTCCGGACCAGGGAAGAGGTCCCATGTACACGCCGTCAATGTACAGCCCGGCGTTGCCATCGATCGCGGTCGCCAATTCCACGTTCAGGAGACTCTCGACCTTGTCGAGCTTCTTGCAGTTCCTGGAAAAGCAGACGCGGCCCTTGTTGCAGTCGGAGTCCAGGGCGCAATCGCCCGCCCGGGCAGACAACGGGAACACGAGGAAGAAGAAAAGAATATAGAGGAAAGTGCACCGAGCGTGTGTCATCAACCAGACTCCTTATGACCGTTCCCTTCCCCCGGTTATAGATGAAAGCTACTCGCGCATCGCGCAATGGTCAACGAAATGACACAAAACTCACCGCGCCTTTTTGATTTCACGGCACATTATTTCCCTCGCCATTGTCGTCTGGGTCCCACGTCGATGTGCACGAAATTGTCGTGCCGGTAGGTGCCCACCCCTCCCTCGAAATTGTCCCAAAGCCATTTTCCCAATTCCTGCGCATTGACCGTTGTCAGACCAAAGTCGATAGCTTCGCCCTTTGTGTGCCGGCTCTCGGCTGCAACTCTGCGTCCTTTTTTTGCCAGGGAATCGTTGAACTTGGGAGAGCGATACGCCGAAATTATATTCACCCTCGGAGATTTGAACTCCTTCACCGTCGCGAGCACGGCCACGAGTAACCTCGGATCCAGTTCTTTCACGAAAGCGAACCCCCGGCACCTGAAGAGATCATCGAGGGCGCGTCTGCTGGGGAGGCGATTCACGAACACCGGCAAGGCCTCCTTGGAGTGAACATTGAACAGTGTTGTCAGGAGCGGGTTGAGACCTCTGCGCCGCGCGACGGGACCCATGAACGGGTATGTCTTCTCCACTTTCGGCTTTTTGCGGGCCGCTCCGGGCACGGATTGTTCCTCTTCCAGCAGGTCCTCGAGGGGATCTTCGATGCTCTGGAGGTCGGACTCGTCGATTCTCTCTTCACACTCCTTGTCGGCAAAGGCCGTTCGTATGGAGAGCGCCCCCGCCAGAAGCATGGCGCCGCACGCAACCACCGTCATGGCGCAAAGAGGTTTCACTCCCATGGATTATCGGCCCGTGAAGAGAAAGTCAAAAACCACCGCTCGACCCTGTTGTAATGCGCGATGGTAACTCGTATCATTTCAATATGAGACACATTGTTTCCTTTTTCATCATCATCGGCTTCGCCACCTTGCTCATTGCGGCCGGATGCGGCGGTAGCGGTCCGTCCCAGGGCAACTATATTCGACCCATCATGCTGGAGGGGTGTTCCACCGGGGCGCAGAGCGACGGCATGGCCGTCGATCACCGGAGCCTGGTGGCGATGGTGGCGGCGTTGGCGGCAGCGCGATACGAAATTTATGAGGTCAGCCCCATCGATTTCAAGATCTACACAAATTACAAGAACGTTCGGGGCGGTACCACCGTGGGGTGGGAGGCGCAGGTCTACGCCGACGGATCTGTATCCCTTACGCTTCCGTCCACAGCTCCAATGCAGAGCACCAAGGCTCTGTCGGCGGTAACCAAGTACGGCCAGCAGGTTGCCCGCCACTTCAACAAGCTCAAGTGCAGGCCGGCCCAGGACCTGCGCCGTAGATGTCAGAAGGTCGGCTACACCTTTTAATGACAGTTAGTACAATCACATCGATCGCCAACTCAAAGGCGACGCTCATCCTTTGTTGTATAGCGCTGTTCTCGTGTTCCAATCCTTCAGAGACGTCGGCGCCCGACACTGCCGACGCGGTCCCTCAGGACGAATCAGCGCTCCGGGCAAAGCCCATCATCAAAGAGGCATACAAACACAAACAGGTTGGCGAGAACGGCGCCGCCATGGCCAGGCTGGAGGAGGCCCTCGATATCATCGGCTCCGGTCCCGGGGGCGGCAAGACCGGCGCGGCCTACGCGTCCTGCCTGGACGACATGGCGTCAGTGAATCTGCGAATCGGCAAACGCGACGAGGCAAAAAAACAATACCAGGAGGCCCAGAACATCCTGGGCGCCCTCGAAAACGCGGACCCCCGACTGGTCAACGGAATAAGGAAGCGGCTGGCCCTCGTATCCCATATGGCAAAACGCGGGATCACCTGCGCCGAACCCTCATCGCAAAAAAACGATTCTCCCCTCCCCTACTTCCCCGACGTGGAGAAGATGCAGGTCGCCATCGGCACCATCAATCCCAGAGTTGCCGTATGCGCCGCCGGTATCCCGGAGGCGGTCACTGTTCGATTATTCATCACCGGTGACGGAAAGTTCATCCACGCCGAACCCCGCGGACAACATGCCGACTCCAAGATCGGCAAGTGCGTCGTCGCAAGACTCATGGATGCCGTTCCAGATGCCGAGCTGCCGCGTTTTCGCGCCTGCTTTCGAGGCTTCACCTATCCGTTCATGGTGGGGAAACACAAAAAATAAAGGTTCTGTCCACTTTCCAAATCGTTTCCCGCAAGATTTCAAAAATGGGGCGCGCATTTTCCAGAAATGAAATATCAGGCTTCGATCTCGCCGATCTCTTACGTGTTGCAATATTTCCATAAATTCCGAATTTTGCGTTTGAACAAAGGCTGGGAGGCCCAGGTCCGACAACCGGATCTAAAACAGGCATACTCGTTGCACTATAAATCTCCCGAGAGCAATTTCACACGGGGGATCCCGGGGGTGAACTAACAGAGCCAATTCAAGGAGTTTGCAATGAGCGAGAGCCCAAAAACTACGGTTGTGAAGTGTCCGGAACCGTTCGTTCCGCTGTTCGCCGAGGCGGAGAAGCTGATGGAGTCGTTCTTCTCCGATATGAAGCGCGACCCGGCACAAGGAGACATTCGTATCAGTGGCGTGCGCTACCTTTTGATGCGCACCGACTCTCTGGCCATCGAGCTGCATGAGGAGCTGCGCAAGACATTCGGAGAGGCCGGCGCTCGACAGATCCGCTACAAGATGGCCAAGGCCTGCGGTATTCGTGATGCGAAGATGTTCGCCGAGCGCCTGAAGGTGGAGGATCCGACCATGCGGTTGGCGCTCGGTCCTGTGCATTTCGCCCACGTGGGCTGGGCGAGCGTGGAAATCTTCCCCGAGAGCGCGCCGCAACCCAACGAGGATTACTTCCTCGCCTATGACCACCCGTTCTCATTCGAGGCCGCAGCGTTCATCGACAACGACATGAAGTCGGAACAGCCCGTTTGCGTGATGAACTCCGGGTACAGCGCCGGATGGTGCGAGATCAGCTTTGGCATCGAACTCAAAGCCGAGGAGTTGACCTGTCGGGCCAGGGGTGACGACCAGTGCATTTTCGTCATGGCCCATCCCAGTAACTTCGACAAACTGGTGAATGAGTTCAAGGAGAAGCGCGGCCTTTCCTAGAAGGTGAAACAATGACCACGGACACACAACAATTACAGACCGAGCTCGGCGATCTGAAGACACGCCTCAAACGCCAGGGCGAGAGTCTGGAGTTCTTGCAAATAATTTCAAAGACCTTCGTTTCCCTGTCCCTCAATGACAAGGCGGCGATCTGCGACACCTTCAATTCGATGGTTTCATCCTTCATGGATGCCAGGAAGAGCGCAACGCTGTTGATCTCCGCAGATGGCGACGGTTACGACGTCGTCAGTCGGCAGGGGGTGAGCGATCCGGAGAAACTTTCAGGATCGGAAGCAAGCGAGTTGTGGCGCTGGGTCATCTCGGAACGCATCGCCCGGTTCGTAGACGGGGAAGACATGGGTCGTCGATGCCCCTCGCTCACCGAAGTCTTCCCCGCCGGCTTCGCCTGCGTTCCCATCGACATTCGCGAGCAACCTGTGGGTTTGATCGTGCTGGCCGACAAGGTCAACGGGACCGAGTTCAGCGGAGAGGAGTTGGAGTTCATGTCGGCGGCGGCGGGAATCGTCGCCGTGACTTTGACCAACGCCGAGTCGCACGCCACCCAGGAAAGTTTGATCAGGAGCGTTGAGCAACAGGCCAAGGAAGCTCAGCGGGTGGCCGCAGAGCGAGAGCAGGCGCTGGAGGAACTCGATCAGAAGCTGGAGATCATCGAGCGGCAGCGGTTCGCGATCCAGGAGCTGTCCACGCCGGTGCTGCAGTTGTGGGACAACGTGCTGGCTCTGCCGGTGATCGGTGTGGTGGACACCCGGCGCAGCGCGGAGATCATGGAGCGGCTGCTGGCCGAGATCACCGAGAAGCAAGTGCGTTTCGTCATCCTCGACATCACAGGAGTGGAGGTGGTGGATACCAGGACCGCCGACCACTTCATCAAGGTGATCAAGGCTGCCGAGCTGCTCGGGAGTACCTGTATACTCACCGGTATAAGGCCTGCTGTGGCCCAGACCCTGATAGAGATCGGCGTCGATCTGTCATCAATTTCTACGCTGCGCAACATGCAGGAGGGGCTCAAGGAGTGCCTGCGACGCATGCGCGACCTCAAGAGCGGCGACGTGGAGGAGATCTGAGCAACCGTGGCTGAAAGATCAGACACATTCCGCATTCCGATCATCAAGCTGCACGACAAGCTGATCGTGTCGATCCAGATGGCGCTCAGCGACCGGCTGGTGATGCAGCTGAAGGATGACATCACGACCCGGATCGAGCGCGTCAACATCACCGGCCTGATCATCGACGTTTCCGGCATCGACGTGATGGACAGCTACATCTCGCGGGCGCTACGGGACATGGGACTGATCGCGAGGTTGATGGGAGTGCGCACGGTGATCTCCGGGCTGGATCCGATGATCGCCATGACCCTTGTGGAGATGGGGCTCGACCTGAAGGGGGTCAGCTCGGCGCTCAACCTGGAGACCGCCATCGAGCTGCTAGATCGCAAGCCTGCGAAAACGCGCGGCAAGGGCGGCACGGTATGAACGATACCCGGCAACAGATACTGGAGATCCTGAGCGGGAGCATGAGCGACATCCTGGCCCGTTCGGTCCTGTCGCTAAGCATCTCCTGGTCGAAGGTGGATCCCAATAATCTGCGGCACGGGGATGACAAGCGACTGCTTGTCGAGCTGGAGAAGGGGATCCGACTCTACGTGCGGGACGACGCCTTGCAGCGGACTTGCATGGAACAAATGCAGTCGCTGTTGACGATCAACGGGCACACTCGTCCCTCGCCGGTGGCCGAACCGCAGATTCGGGTGCCCGTGCTAACGGAGTCCGATATCGTGGACGCGCGGGGTATCGGGCGCCTGGTGTGCAACAAACTCGGTTTTTCCGGCGCGATGCAGATCAAGGTCGCCACCGCCATTTCGGAGCTGGCGCGTAACATCGTTCAGTACGCGGGAAAGGGAGAGATCATCATCACTACCCTGGACGGCAACCGGCGCGGGATCGAGGTCGTCGCCAGGGACGAGGGTCCGGGAATAGCCGATATCGACCTGGTGATGAGTGACCGTTACAACTCGCGGACCGGGATGGGCATCGGTCTCAAGGGCACGCGCAACTTGATGGACGAGTTTGACCTGAAGAGCAACCCGGACAACGGCACCGAGATCAGGGTGCGGAAATACATGGACTGATAAAATGTCTTCCGAACGCTCATCCTACATGGTCAAGGCCGAGACCGAGCCGACCTGTTCTATGCTAATCTCCAGGGACTCGGATTCGATCTGGTGCAGTCGGGAATGCGCGCGTTATGCCAAGCGCATTGGTTTTCGGAATGGAGAGATCTGGGATATCGCCATCGCGGTCAGCGAACTCGTCACCAACGTATGCAAGTTTGCGCGGACCGGCACGGTGACCATATGCTGGCTCAGAGTTCCGAGGAACGGCATCGAGCTGGTTGTCGAGGACAGTGGGCCGGGCATCGAGGACATCGAGGCGGCGAGTGAGGACGGCTTCTCCGAGGGACGCAGGCTCAGCGATAACGTTCCGATGTCCGAACGCCGGGGATTGGGCGCGGGATTGGGCGCGGTGCAACGGCTGATGGACGAAGTGATCATCGAGAATCGAGCATCCGGGGGGGTGAGAGTCATCGTTCGCAAGTGGCTCGAGTCTTATCCGCAGGGAAACCTCCTGGCGTAGGGGCGAGTCCGCCTCGCCCGGTAAGGGCAACTAATTCAGACTAGAGTTAGAGTTCGAAGGCGCCGATGTCGCAACCGGAGCCCTGGGGCCGTGAAACACCTCGCTGGTCAGTAATCAGCGTGCAGCTGATGGTGGGGATGGCGTCGATGGCGGCGCTGCCCGTGATGAGCGCGTGGGTCATCGTGTCACCGCCGTTGTCGACCAGAGCGCCCAGGTTGGGATCCGTGGAGGATATCAGGTCGCCGGTGGCGCCCGTGAACGTACAGGCTCCTACGTCCTCGATCAGGTTGTACCCCACGAGAATGAAAGCATGTGAGCAATCATTGCTTATGGCCCAGCCGTTCACGTTGTTGGCGATGATGCTGTTGGTTACGGTCACGATTCCATTGCCGCTGATGCCCCCCGCGTCATCGGCATTACCTTCGTAGCTAGTATTGCCCACGATGGTGCAGTGCTCGATGTTGGTGGTGGCGGAACATCCCGTGTGAACGCCGCCGGTGTAATCGTCCGACGTGTTTCCGCTCACGGTCGTGTTGATGAGCGTCAGAGTTGAATAGTCGTTCTTGATGCCGCCGCCGGCGTCGTTTGTCGTGTTCTCGGAAACCACGCAATCAACCAGGGTCATTGTCCCATCGTACACTCTGATGCCTCCCGCAGAACCATGGCTCGTTCCATTGTGGGTGTGATTGTCTCTGACAATGCATCGGTTCATCGTGACCAGACCGTGGCTCAGGAGTCCTCCGCCGGACACGCCGTCGTCCTCGCCGCAAGCATTGGCGTCCCGCATGCCGTCTTCGATGGTCATGTCGTTGAACTCCACTGTTACCCCGATGTTGGGCACGTGGAAGACCCTGTCGATGGCTGCGCCGTCCACGATGGTGTCGAACGCGCCGGCGCCGTAAATCGTGAGATCGTCGGTAATGTCATAGTCGCCGTCGGCGGCCGCGTCCTCATAGGTCGTGGCGATAGACATGGTGTAGGTGCCAAGGGGCAATACAATAATGTCCGAGCTGAAGGTCAGATCGCAGGCATCGACGCCGACATCCGTATTCGCGCTGATTATGGCCTCGCGGAGACTGCAGTCGCCGTCCGTGTTGACCTCGTCATCGGTGGTGTCAACCAGGATACCAAGTGGATCGACGCTTCCGTCCGGCCCGCCATCGGCGTCCGTATCAGTGTCGGTATCAGCATCGGTGTCAGTGTCGGTGTCCGAGTCGGTGTCAGTGTCGGTGTCCGAGTCGGTATCCGCATCTGTGTCCGCATCTGTATCCGTATCGGCATCTGTGTCCGCATCAGTGTCCGTGTCGGTTCCCGCATCAGACGACTTGCTGTCTTCGCTGCAACCAAGATGTGCAAAGCCGCAGGCAAGAACTCCCACCAAAAGTACGAGTATGCTATTTTTCATTGATTCCTCCATGTTGTGCTTGAAAATATCGCTGCACTGTTGTTGCAATTTTCCCCCACTATCAAAGCTTGACATTTGTGTCACTGATTATTCTGGAGTAGCCGCCCTGCCCTCCAGGCCGTGTTTTGTACAAATAAAGATGTCTGGCACCCTTGTGAAGAGCACCCTTGTGAAGACCCTTGTGAAGAAATCGTTTTGACTGGTTCATCCTGAAACAAGACATTAGACTACGGTTGCCATGAAAACCTCAATTTCAATTGCAACCTGCATCAATGCAACTCCCATCCTCATTGTCACAGTTTTTCTGGCAGCCGTCGTTCCGGCCTGCGATTCCACCGAGGAAGACGAAGAAACCAGAGTGGTGCCCGCCGAGGTGTTCACCATCGAAACCGGGACCATCATCCGTCGATTCGGATACACCGGGGACATCGAGGGGAAGTCCGAGATCAAGGTCTTCGCTCCCATCCCCGATCGGGTCATCTCCCTCTCCGCTCGCGAGGGGGAACGAGTCAAGCGCGGTGAAGTTCTGGCCGTTATCCGATCGAAGCAGCTCTCCCAGAGTGTGAGCCAGGCGGCGGGAGGACTCGACGCCGTTCGAGCACACAGGGACGGACTGAAGGATCAACTGGAGCGATTTAAAAAACTGGAGAAGTCGGGAGCGGTAACCAGTTCCCAGATACTTTCCGTGGAGAGCCAGGTGGCGGGGGCGCAAGCCCAGGTGAGACAACTGGAGGCTACCCTCGGCCAGGCGAAGCAAATGAAGGGGGACGCAATTATCAGAGCCCCCATCGATGGAGTGATCGGACAGGTCTTCGTGGAAGTCGGGGACATGGCGGTCCCGCAAATTCCCATTTGCACCGTGGTGGACATGGACAGAGTGAAGATCAAGGTTCGCATCCCCGAGAGCGATCTTCCCAGCGTGGAGCCAGGGCAGCCGGTTTCTTTTCGCGTGGCCGCCAGGGACCAGGCGATCGAGCACGGCACGGTTTCCAGGGTCAGTCCGGTCCTCGACAGGTTGAGCCGCACAGCAACCATGGAGGTCGACCTGGAAAACGCGGATCACAAATTGAAGCCCGGGATGCTCGCGAGGGTGGAACTGGAGGTGAAGCGGCACGAAAACGTCGTGTGGGCTCCCAAAGACGCCCTGACAGTCACTTCGAAGCGCAAGGGAGAAGAACAGATCTTTCGCGGGATAGTGGCTTTCGCAGGCGTGGCTCAAGAACGAGAAGTAATCCTCGGTCTCGAGGACGGAAATCGGGTGGAGGTGCTCGCCGGTCTGAAGGCGGGAGATCAGCTCGTGGTCAAGGGACAACATCTGTTGGCGGATGGCGATCCTGTAAAACTGGGCGCCGGAAAAAAAACCACAGGGCCGGCCACTGACGCAGGACCGACCCGATGAGACGGTTCGCTGCCCTTGCGGTCCAGTTCCGTGTCACGTTTCTGATGATCTATCTGACAGTTGTCGGAACGGGGATCTTCTTCCTGGGCGGGCTCAAGCTCGACATGTACCCGGACATTACCTTTCCGCTCATCGGCGTCGTCACTACCTACACGGGCGCGTCCCCCGAGGATATCGAGCAACTGATAACACGCCCCATCGAGGAGGCGTGCGCCTCGGTCGAGGGGGTCAAGAACATCAACTCCGATTCCAAGGCCGGCGCCTCCATGATCTTTGCAGAATTCGAGTGGAACACCGACCTGGATCAGGCCCAGACCGACATCAGACGAAATATCAACTTCTACAGGGAGATCCTCCCCGACGACGCCAGGGAACCGATCACGTTTGCCTTCGACCCCTCCATGCAGCCCATCATCTTTCTCGGTATTTCAGGGCCATACGACCAGGCCCGTCTGAGGGAGATCTCCAAGGAACAAATCGAGCCCATGCTCGAGCGGGTCAAGGGGGTCGCTTCGGCGGAGACCCTCGGCGGAGTGGAACGAGAAATTCACGTCGAGATCATGCCAGACAAGCTTGCCGCAGCGGGGATGTCGGTGAACCAGCTCGTGGGTGCGCTGCGAATGGAAAACGTCGACATGCCCGGCGGCGAAGTGGGCCAGGGTCAGCGGGAGTTGAGCATCCAGCCGCACGGCACATTCCAGACAGTGGAAGAGATTGGGGACATCATCGTCGGGGTCGCGGGTCAAGTGCCCATGCGGCTGCGCGACGTGGCCAACCTGAGGGACACTGTGGCGGAGGAGACCCGGGTTATCAGGGCTAACCGCAAGCAGGCCATCATGCTCATGGTGCGCAAGCAATCGGGCGCCAACACTGTCCAGTCGGTGGAGGCCGTGGAAAAGGTCCTCCCCGATATCGTGGAGTCACTCCCGAAGGGGGTGCAACTGGACGTAATCTTCAATCAGGGCGACTTCATCAGCCTGGCCCTCGGAAACCTGTCCACTACCGGGCTTCTGGCCATCTTCATGGCGGTGATGGTGCTGCTGGTATTCCTGCGCTCCATGCGCGCCGCGCTGATCGTCGGGGTGGCCATACCACTGTCTATTCTCGTCACTTTCTCCGCCATGCACCTGGTCAATC
>JAUVAN010000348.1 GCA_030591725.1 Deltaproteobacteria bacterium | reverse complement strand
GCTCGCATAGGGTAATCCCCTTCTTCCCGGGTCTCTGCGACCCCCATTCTTTCTGATATCTGGTTGTGATTCCGAGTAAAATTGCCTATCACCAGCAAGTGATCAAGTCAAGGTCGAGAGACGGAAGGAGATGTGATGAACGCTGCCTTTTTGTATGACGAAATCTTCAAGGACCACGCTTGCCAGTACTACCATCCAGAGCGCCCGGAGCGATTGGACGCAGTAGTGGAAGGCCTTGAAAAATCAAAAGCATGGGGACCTGCGCTCCGCGTGGAGCCAAGGCCGGCCACTGACGGGGAACTGGAACGCGTGCACGACCCGGGTTACGTGGAAACGACAAAGAGAACCCTGGAGAACCGGAGCGGCGGAAACCTGGATGGCGACACTTTCTTTTCCGAGGGAACCCGGAATGCCGCTCTTTGCGCCGCCGGAGGGGGAATAGACCTGGTAACCGCAGTCCACGAAAGGAAGGCCGAATGGGGGTGGGCCATTGTACGCCCTCCTGGCCATCACGCGAGCATCTCGGCGCCCGGCGGTTTTTGCATCTTCAACAATATCGCCGTGGCTGCCGCATCGCTGCTCGCAAGGGAAGATGTCAAACGCGTGGCCATCTTCGATTGGGACGTTCATCACGGAAACGGCACCCAGGATCAATTCTGGAATAATCCCGACCTCCTCTTCATGTCCATGCACCAGTGGCCTCATTATCCCGGCTCCGGATTGTCGGATCAGATCGGCGGCCCAGACGCCCTGGGAAAGACCGTGAACTTCCCCTTTCCCGCAGGAATGGGGGACGCTGATTTTCTTGCTGTAATCGATGATGTGCTCACGCCCATGCTCGGTTCATTCCGACCGGACCACATCCTGGTGAGCGCGGGTTTCGACACCCACAGGAACGACCCACTGAGCGGCATGGAGGCGACCAGCGAGTGCTTCGGCCGGATGGCGGCAAAGATCAAGGGGCTGGCAAACGAGATCTGCAAGGGACGTCTGACCCTTTTTCTCGAAGGGGGATATGATCTGGATGCACTTACATCTTCAGCGAGTTTCGTGGTGCGGGGCATCGACGGAACCCTCGAAGATCACACCATTTCCCAGGGATCAACTCCTGGCTCTGCGGGTCGCGAAGTAATCAAATCGACTCTGAATGAAGTCGCGCCTCATTGGCCGGATATATTTTAGACACAACTTTACAGATTAGCACATATCCCATTGTACATATTGGCCTTTCTCCCTACATGGCAGAATTTTCGACAAGAACAACAAATTGGGATAATGACAAATACCCGACAATTAATGTAAAGTGATTGTCTTCGGATTTGCATGTTGAGGAGGAGTTGTTGATGATCAAGTTTCTACTCGAAAAATTCAGACAAGCTCCGGGGCCCATGAAGCAACCTCGGCTGATTGTCGCAGATCTCGCAGAGGAAGCACTCGACCTGTTGACCGTGTATCTCAAGAAGGAGCAGGCCGGCGGCGGAAGTGATCGACACGTGGAAACGGCGTACCCGGCGTCGCCCTCACCTGCAAAAAGCGGATCCGACGCAACGACGGAGAAGTCCGGAGCCGACCCGGACAGGCCCGGATCCGAACTGGAGTTGGATCCCAGGCTGATGGTAGCCATCGAGGCGACCGGGAACAGACGGAAACAGGAGTTCAAGGTGCTGGCGATCCTGTGGGATGCAATGGAGCGCAACAAGACTCCGATGTCGGCGAAGGCCATTTCCCAGCACGGAGTCGAGATGGGTCTCTCCATCCGCCACGAGAACGTTCGCAAGGTCATCCGCATGCGTCTCGATAAGTATGTGGACGTACACGCGGAAGGAGTGGGAAGCGGCACAGTTTATCGCTACAGAATTTCGTCGGAAGGCATCAAGTACTTCATGACGGGTTATTTCAAGTAGAATGGAATGATGCGCTTTCAGGATTCCAGCCAACCGGCGGAGGCAGCCCGCGTTCTCGTTGTCGACGACGAAAAAGTGATCAGAGAAATACTGGCGGATTTTCTCTCTCTCGAGGGTTTTCAGGTGTCCACTGCACCGGACGGAATAGCGGCCCTCGAACGGCTGTACGAAAAATCATTCAACATGGTCATCTCCGACCTCAAGATGCCGAACATGGGCGGACTGGAGTTGCTCGGTAGAATTCAGGTGGAACACAAAAACGTGCTCACGGTCATCATGACCGGGTTCGGCACGGTGGAAACCGCGATCGAGGCCATGAAGAAAGGCGCATACGACTATATCCTCAAACCGTTCAAGGTAGAGGAAGTCGTGCACGTCATTCACAGGGGGATCGAAAAGCAACGACTGATTTCCGAAAATATCCACCTCAAAGAAATCATCTCCCTGCACGAACTCTCGGAGGAACTGCAATCCACGCTGTCTCTTGGCGAGGTTCTCGACTCCACCCTCGCCGCGTCCGTATCAAATATCGGCTGCGATTTCGCTCGAATCCACCTGGAGAAGGACTCTGCCGTGGAATTCGAGGAGGTTTCACAACTCGTGCATCCAGACGCACCTCCGGAGATTGAGGCTGGCCGCCTGAATGTCGAGGAGATTATCAAGCACGTCAATGACAAACGCTCCATCCTGGCCCACGATGCGGCCGCTGCTCCTTTCTTCAGCACTCCTCCGAAAAACGTCTCCACCTTCATGAGCGTTCCACTCGTAACTCGCCAGCGCACCATCGGCCTGCTGTCCGTCCACTCCTGCACCGGCGACTCCAGATTCACGGAGGGCCAGCGCAAGGTTCTGAGCATGCTCGGCTCCAGAGCTGCTGCGGCAATCGACAACGCCATGCTCTACGAAAATCTCCAGCAGACCTTCAGGCAGACCATCCAGAGTCTGGCACGAGCCCTCGAAGCGATGGATACGTACACCGCCGGCCACTCTGATCGTGTCACCGTCTACGCCAGGATAGCCGCCGAAGAACTCGGGGAGCCGCAAGACCAGATCGAACTGATAACCCAGGCCGCGATGCTTCACGACATAGGCAAGATGGGCTGCCACGCAAATCTCAACAAGCCCGGCAAGCTGACGGACGAGGAATACGAGATCGTCAAAATGCATCCGACCTTCGGCAAGGAAATCCTCGAACCCATTGCCTTCTTGCAACCCATCATCCCCGGGGTGCACCTGCACCACGAGAGATGGGACGGAGAGGGATATCCGCTCCATCTCAAGGGCGAGGAGATCCCAATGATCGCCCGTATCCTCTCGGTGGCGGATTCCTACGACGCCATAACTTCCAGCCGGGCCTACCGAAAGGCAATGAAACACTCGCAAGCTGTGGTCGAGCTGAATCGTTGTTCGGGCACCCAGTTCGATCCCACCGTAATCGTGGCTTTCCTTCGGGGAATTGAAGAGCATCGGGAGAATCTCACCCGACGCGGCATCGAAGTCCCCGAATAGTCAGTTCATGTCAACTCACGGAGTAGACAAGAAGACCGACCGTGGCATCCAGGTGCGCTTCTCGGTAAGGAATCGCGTCATAGCAGGCTTCGCCATGGTGGTGATGGCTTTCACCGGCCTCATCTCGTACAGCATCGTTCTGCACCGACAGACAACCGCCGAGCTGTCGCTGATAAACTCCACCTATCTCCCACTGACACTCGGCACCTCCGACATTCGCGCCACCCAGCTCGTCTTCAACACTCTGATGGACCGGCTCGCGGACGATCCCAACCAGTCCGTAACGCGAGACTGGATCGACGCGGCGAGACGCTATCGCCCGGTGACCCTGAAACGGCTCGAAAAACTTATCAGAAGGGCCCTCAGATCGAACATCCCGGAGGACGAGGCGATCTTCCTCTCGGAGATGAAGCGGCGACTTCGCCAGGTCGGGAAACGCTATCGCCTCAACGAGGCCAAGTTCTCCATGCTTTACTCCGAAATGGACGCGGGGCACGTCGAGGAAGCGACAAGCCAGATCGAGAGCCTCAAACGAAGTGAGCGCCTGCTCGACAAGGTGCTCGCCGGCATCGAATCAGAACTCAATCGTCACATCACGGAGGTCGCGGAAAACGCGGAACAGGACAGCGTGCGTGCCACCCTGGCCCTGGTGGTGCTGACGGCCGTCGCTCTCCTCGTCGGAGGCGCCGTCGTGCTCTCGATCCATCGACTGCTCGCGCCCCTCAAGCGCCTCCAGGCAGCCGTTGCCAATGTAGCGCGCGGCAAACTGGAGACCCGCATCGAAGTCGGAAGACAGGATGAAATTGGAGTGCTGGCATCCGGCTTCAACCGCATGACCGATGCCCTGGCCGAGCGCGATCAGATGCTGATCAGATCAGAGCAACTGGCCACTGCCGGAAAGATGGCCGCCCAGGTCACCCATGAGATCCGCAACCCGCTCTCGTCCCTCGG
>JAUVAN010000329.1 GCA_030591725.1 Deltaproteobacteria bacterium | reverse complement strand
GTTCTCAACATCAGGAATTCGCACGGAGGCGTTTGTGCCGGTCGAAACATGCACTCACGAGGTACCCATCCAGGTGGCGCGTTTCGCGTTCTCGAGCTTCGAACATTTTGCCGAGGCTGCCGGAGCGTGGGACCTCGAATGGCGGCAGCTCGACCGTGGTCGGCTCGAGGCAACGTTCTTTCAAGTGGCGAGCGCCGGCGCAGCGATCTCGCGCGTTGCCTTCAGCCGTCGCTTCGCCCAGCGGGGCAGCTCGCCGTCGGGCATGCTGACTTTTGGGTTGATCGGAAAAGCTGTCGGGGAGATCGGCTGGTGCCGCCAAAGCGTTTCTGCCGAGGACCTCCTCGTGTTCAGTTCGGGAGGCGACAACGAATCGGTGTCCAAGCCCGGATTTAACGGTAGCCAACTGTCCTATTCCGAGGAGCACCTGGAACGGATCGCCGCCGATCTCGAACTTCCTCTGAACCTCGGCCCCTATCGCGAGGGCGGTATCGCCCTCCAAATCGATCCGGCCGCGGCAGAGGATCTCCGACGCCGCCTGCGTCGATTTGAACGCGCCGTCACAAAATGCTCAGGGGACACCGGGAGAAGGTGGATTCGTCACGAGCTCGAGCACGAGATCCCGGTTCGGCTGCTCCGTATGCTCGCCGCCGATCCGCCGACGACATCCTTGCGCATCGACGGGTTCAAGGCACGGGCGGCCCGAACCGCCCGCGATTATATCGACGCCCACGCCGCCGATGCGCCGGCTATTCAGGATGTGTGCCGGGCCGTCGGCGTCAGCTGGAGAGCCCTGGATTACGCCTTCCGCGAGGTTTTTGGCGTGACTCCGAAGCAGTACCTGCAGGCTACCCGCCTCCACGGCGCCCGCAGAGAGCTCTACCAGGGGGGTCCCGCATCGACAGTCACCGACATCGCCAACACATGGGGTTTCTGGCATATCGGGAAGTTTGCGGCGGACTACAAGCGCCATTTTGGCGAGCTTCCCTCGGAGACGCTCAATTCCAAAAGGTAGTTGGCGGCGTCGTGTAAGGCCAGTGCCAATGTCATGATCGCTGCTTTCTGGATGAGGTCGTTCGTCCCACCAGCAGTCCCCTCAAAATACCTCGGTCGAGGTATTTCAATTCGTTGGCAGGTCTGCATATCCTCGAAACATGAATTCGACAAGACGCGGGGCGGCCGAGTTCTCTGAGAGCGGCGGACTCCCCAAGCGGAACGATCTGGAATCCCCAATTGGATGGATATTTCTTGAATGGGAAAGCCCCAGGGGCACCGGGATGCCCGCGAGTACGCTTGCGAATAATTTTCCAGTGGGAGAGGTTCCGCTGTTTCGGATAGCAGAGAAGAGAAACCAAACGATATCTCAATGACGGGAGAAACAACCATGAAGATCAATTTGGCACGATGCTTAGCTATTTCTACGATGTGTGTTGGTTTGTTACTTGCAGGTTTTATCTTCAGCAACACGATTCCACTTGATCCAGATACATTCCTGACCATGCTTGAAAGGTATGTGCCCGAGGACGCAACCACGGAGACTGCGTATTACGCCGCCGTCGATCCGGAAAACAAGAAGACGACCTATGCTGATTGGCTGTTTGAAACAGGGTTCATCGACGATCCACAGGACTATGAATCCACCGGTCCCTTTGCAATTCACGCTGATGCTTCTGTTACCCACCAAAATGTGGCAGACCTGGGTTTCATTCGACGGGTATCTACTCGGTGTGAACCGAGCTGCGATGCCACTAACCCTGATATTTACTCTGTTATCGAGAACTATTTAACATTCGATGACGCAGCAGCCAGAACAAACAGGCTTGCATCGGTGACGATGGAATGGACATCTGCAGTTGATGGCAGCCGCCCCTCCAAGAAGTTTGTTGTATTTTATGCGTATACGGGAGCCGATGAACGGGACCAATCACCGGGGATTCCATTTCAACCCGATCTCGATGGTCGTGGGCAAAAAGCTATACCGGGGCTTTGTAACACCTGCCATGGTGGGGCACCGCGAGACCTTGGAAGTGATGGCACCTATCAGGCCAATGGAAATACCAGGAGCCTCTTTCTGCCTATGGATTTAGACAATTTCGCGTTTGATCCAGATCCAAACCGCCAGGAGTTGTCCAGAGCAGCACAAGAGGCCGAGTACAAGAAGATGAACGAAATCGTTTTGACTTCACGTCGCTCCAAGGAGAAATTTGATGAAGAAGCCGGCATGTACCGGCTCGCTGCAGGACATGAATTGATAGAGGGTTGGTATGGTGGACCCGGAATGCCCAACGATACCTTTGATGGAGAATTTGTCCCGGCCGGTTGGCTACCTCCCGCTGCACCTGTGGGTGTTGACGAGCTGTATAGCGAGGCTATTGCACCTGCGTGTCGTTCTTGCCATGCCCAACAGAAGCGGGAGCTGGATTTCGGGACTTACGACGGGTTCATGGTGTTCGAGGATGCTCACAAAGAACTCGTATTGAGTATCGAGTGTGGACCCGACGATGACCCCAAAGACCGGGGGGATGGGAATGATAATCAAGCTGTGATGCCGCTGGCGAAGGAGACGTACGAGATATTCTGGGCAACCGGCCAGGCCACTGTATTCAGCCACCATGTCGGGGCCATCGATTGCAGTGATCGGTGATTCGGTTGTTGAATCAAGCAGTCAAATATAGAGGCCCGGCCAAAAACCCGTCACGGCTGCAAATCGCGAATGAGGCACAGTCTGTGCCGCCGTAAGTCCTTGAAGTAGAATAACTACGCCTTCTGCCTTCCGGCGGCACAGCTGGCACCTCCTCACGATTTTCGCAACGCGAGGGGTTTCCGGCCGGGCCTCCAGAGTCGTGTAGCGTGTAGGAAGCTTGGGCTTCTTATCGGCGCCGGGGGCGGGCGGGAAGCCTGCCTCCGGCTGCTGTTGCGTTGCGGCCCCGTGTCTCCCTCCACGCCACCGTCTGTGAAGTCTTGAACACGATCCGAGCACGACCCACCCTGTTCGCGCGAATTGGATCACTGTGACAGCAGGTGGTTACCGGCCGCGAGCTGGTTTGTTATATTGCTGAGCACAGTCCTATAATGAGAAGGACAGCTCGTAGCAAGAGGTTTTTCGTCAGCGCTTCTGTGGCGATAACAACCGCCGTGTGTGTCCCCTCGAAACGGCGACGAACGAACTGGACTCTTCGCAGAAGGGATTGAACGGCATCGGCAATACTGCACCGGCTTACGACGACTTCTTTCTTGACCGAAGAAAGTGCGGGTGATGAGTCACTCCCGAGAGATCGTGTCCCTGTCGGAAGAAGATTACAACGCAGTTCTGGATGTCATCACGAGATTGTTGTCCCACAAAACCACCCGATCTCTGGAAAGTCTCTTCCGATCGCACCTCCTTCCCCTCCTCGACGCCTCGACTTGTTTCTATGCCGGGGCCGATTCGGACCTTCTCAGGCTGCGGATCATCGACGCAGTAGGCATCCCCAAATCCGACTTTCATACCATCCAGGCCTATTTCCCTTGTTGTCCCCTGGCCCAGCATATGGTTGACCGGAGTAGCCTGGTTGAAACCTACGATCTAGATGTTCCAAGATGGAGACTTCAAGACTCGGTCACGAAGTTCCTTGATGCTCATCCGGCATCTAAGCTCCGTGGCAAGTCGTACCTCGATGACATAAGCACAATTCTGCTGACACTCGACCGTTCTGAGCCTGCGATTGTCATAGAGTTTCATCGTCTCAACGCCTGTCGAAACCCCTTCACCCGGCGGGAGAAACGTATCCTCGAGTTCCTCCGTCCCCACCTTTGTCAGACAATCAAGACCCTCGTCTTGAAAGAGAGGTTGAACAATCAGATTTCAACTAGGGAAGAGGACCCGCTGGAATCTCAATCCCCCATGGTGCAGGTCACCAGAGATTCGAGGATCATTGACCAGAACCCCAAGTTCAGGAAACTGTTTAATTCTCTGCCGGGAGACAATCTCGGTTCGTCCCTGACCCGGTTTTTGGAGAGTGGGATCAAAGATTATGAGAAGTCTTCCAACGCCCGGATTCCCGATCCAGAAACCTTCTGGTACTGCCTGTGCCCGAACGTTTTTCAGGTAGACATTACCCGCCGCAAAGATGACCTTTGGCTCTTGGAACTGCGCCCATTGAGCGATGCTTGTCCCGGCTTCAACCCCAATCTCAGACAATACGAGCTGACTCCAAAGGAGAAGGAAGTTTGTTGCAGGGTCCGGCAGGGTTTCGACAATAGGGAAATCGCGTCCCAGTTATTCATTAGTTTTCACACCGCAAAGACCCACCTCAAGAACATCTATAGAAAGCTGGACATACCGACCCGGCCGCGACTGGTTTCCTTCCTGAACAAGAAATAGTTCCTCCTTGCCGAGATCGTGCCGGGCACTCATATGATCTTGTCGATCGGCTGCGCCGTGGCTTGGCTTGCCAGGGCCCGGCTTCCAGCTCCGCCCTCTGGGCTACGCCGTGACAAGTCGCCTTCGGCCTCGCCGATCTTCTCGACGATGCGGTAGTGGCCGAAGGTGGTGCCGATGAGGGCTCGCATTGGTCTGGACTCTTCTGCGGCCATGGTACCGCAGACCCGATATTTCCAGAGTTCTACCTCAGCAGGTGGCCGACTGCGAGCGTC
>JAUVAN010000052.1 GCA_030591725.1 Deltaproteobacteria bacterium | reverse complement strand
CAACCTCCACCTGGTATTCAGCGTCAACCAGGCTATCCTCGCGGCCAGGGCCGGCGCCTCGTATATCTGCCCGCTCATGGGACGAATCAACGATGCAGGGCTGAACGGCGCCGAGGTAGTATTGGGAATTATCGAGGCGGTGAAACTGTACCCCGAGTTCGACACCACGGTGATGGTGTCCAGCATAAGGAACGCCGAGGACGTCAGACGCTCATTCCTGATGGGCGCACAGGCGATCACGATTCCGGGCAAGGTATTTCGACGCTTGTTCGACAGTCCCCTGACCGACAAGGCTCACACCATTTTGGCAATGGACACCCTTCGGGCCGAGCCGGTTTCCACGCGCATGAAGGGTCTGGAGCAGCTGCCGGTATTGGATCCGTCGGCCGACGCCCATGCCGTGATGGTGGAGATGACTCTCAAGAAGGTGGGAATAGTCGTCGTTGTAGAGCAGGGCAAGACTGTTGGCGTTATCACCGATGGCGATCTGCGAAGGAAGATCAAGGATCATCCGGATAGCCGAGGTTTGCGCGCGGAAGAGATAATGAATCGTGAGCCCATGAGCGTTGTGCAGGATGACCCTCTTGGCAAGGCTGTCGAAATAATGCGGACACGCCGTACCAACCAGGTGCTCGTGGTGGGCGGCGCCGGTGAACCTCTCGGTTTTCTGAACCTGCACGATCTCATGAACGCTCCGGAGGAGAGATGAGCGCGTCCTTCTGGAGTGATGTCACGATCATTGTTCCGTTCAGGCTGGCCAGCGAAAGGTTCCCCAACAAGGCCCTGAGCCTTTTTCACGGAAAGACCCTGGTAGAACATGCCATCGACAATGCCGAGCGTTTTTCGCCTCGTAAAATAGTGCTGACCGCCCCCGAGGAAGATCTCGAGGTGTCAGCTCAGAAGCTAAAACTCGAGCCCGGAAGGGTTACATTTCTGCCCACACCGCACACGTGCGCTTCTGCAACCGAGCGCGTGGTGGCCTTGCACAGTGAACTCGATGGCGATCTGTTCCTGTCGCTCCCCATCGACGAACCGGCGATCGTACCGTCACAGATGTGCGATGCGATCGCAAACATCAACGCATTCGACGGGGCCGGGGTTATCACCTTCTACTGTGACTTCTTCGCGAAGGAAGACTACCTGTCATCGCTGTCGGCCAAGGTCGTTACGGACCGTAAAGGGATGATGATCTACATGTCCCGAGGAATTGTGCCGGCGCGTAAGGACGGCAGCGTGGACCAGGGAGCCCTCAAGAAAAATGTGGGCGCGTTCCTGTTTCGACGCGCATTTATCGAGAAGCTCGAAGCCGAGACAGGCACCCCCACGATGCTCGATCGCCACGAAGGTCTCGAGCAACTCAGGTGGTTGGAGCTGGGCTTATCCATCAAGTGTTTCAAGGTCAAACATATCGGCTTTGGGATCGATGTTCCCGAGCAAATCCAGATGCTGGAAGAACGTCTTCGATGCTGACGCCCACAAAAGAAATCAGAATAGAGACGTCTACCGTCTGCAACTTCCACTGCCGGATGTGCCCGCGCAGCACGCTCGCGCGGCCCCGCGAGGTAATGTCCAACAAGTTCTTCGAGAGGATCGCCGTTGCGGCAAAGGAGGCCCTGCCGCATCTGGAGATGTGCACAGTGTCCGGATTCGGGGAGTTTGCAGCCGATCCGGATTGGCCGACCAAGCTCCAGATCGCGGATAGGCTTTATCCCAAGGTGCACGTCGTGACCAATCTCTCCCTCATCGAGGACGATCAGATACCGCAACTCGCCGCGCTGGCGACCGAGGTGCGAGTGAGCATCAACGCGCTGGGGAATGAGAGGTTTCGCGTTGTGCACAGGCCTCCGCCGGAAGTTTCCTTCTCCATGATTGAGCGTAGAATTCGCATGTTATCCGGGCTTCGCGGCCCCGATCTCCGCCTTCGCCTCTCCCTGTCCGTGGTCGACGAGAACGTCGATCAGATCCCTGCCTGGCTCGATCACTGGGAGGGAGTCGTGGATGGCGTGGAGGTCTGGACGCCCCACAACTGGGTGGACGGAAAGGCGTTCAGGAAACACAGCGGCGCGCGCCTGTCCACCTGCGATCGACCGGCCTCCGGTCCGCTGCAGGTCCAGGCGGACGGCACCATGAACGTCTGCTGCTTCGACTACAACGGACAAATGCTGATAGGCGATCTCAAAGAGCAGACCTTTGCCGAGATCCTTGAGGGCGCTGAACTTCGGCGGATTCGTGACTTGCACGCCAGTGGCCGGGCAGATGAACTGCCCCTCTGTGCGGTCTGCGATCAGCGTGACCCACCAGAGATCAAAGAAAAATACATGGTACATTGTTCCTTCGAACAGAAATCAGAAAGGGTTGTGCGAACCTCGTCCGGCTACGAGCGGCTCGCGACGGGCGACGGCGGAGAAGAGCGATGAACGAAGATCTTCTCGCGGAGTTTCTCTTCAACGTCCATGACTCCAACTCCATTGTCACCGGCGGGGACATATCCGAAGATCACGCTTTTTGTCCGGTGCGCTGCAACTTTTGTATGAGCGACGGGGACAACCCGCTCATCAATAGCAAGATCCCATACATCACCGACGAACAGCTCGAACTGGGAATAAAGTTCGTGACCAGGGGTGAGCCCAACCAGATTATGGTGGGCGACGGCATCACCAGGCTCAGCGCCGAGCCATTCGCACATCCTCGAATCTACGAGATCCTGGAAAGAGTGTGCGGCGCTTTTCCCGAACACGAGGTGAAGGCTCTGACCACCGGGGTGTTGATAAACAAACAGAAGATTGAGTTTCTAAACAACCTTCCCAACATGCACCTGTCGATTTCAGTCAACTCGCTCGATGACGAGTCGAGGCAGTTGCTCATGCCTAATCCCCAGACTGAAAAAATCAAGCTATTGGTCGCAGAACTCGACAGCATAACGATCGAGTTGTTCGATATGGGTTCCACCGAAATCCTGAAGCGGGATATTGAGGCGATCGAAGAGATCGAGACACGGCGTTCCACCAGGATACGGAATATACAATTGCGCAGGATCGAGCACTCGCGATTTCACAACCAGAAGGCCGTGGAGATGTCCCGGCGGAGCATCTCGAACTACGCGACATCTGTACGCTGGTTGATTGAGAATCGGCCGCACATGACGTACTGGTCTCCGTATCTCAAACTGTTACTGGCCAGTCCCGAAAAGATGGAGGGTGCTTACATGTACCTGGCCAAAACCAGGCAATGGCTTGATGAACACAATGGTGAGCGCGTGCTGTTGTGCTTTGCCGAGTCGTCTTTCGATGTCTGGGATAAGTGGCTGCGTGGGCTCGAGGGAGTGACCCCGGTGAACGTGAAGAACCATACGTATGGGGGTTCCGTTACAGTGGCCGGGTTGATGACATTCGACGACATCGCCCGGGCATTGAAGGAGTATTCGCTCAAGGACGTAGATTGGGTGTTGGTGCCGCGAGTGATGCTGAACACTGCCCGCCGCGACTTGCTTGGCGTATCTATTGTGGATTTCGCAAGCAAGATAGGCGTGCGCGTCGAGGTGCCCTGGAACTGAAAGTTATTTACGGCGGCGCTATTGCCCGTCCGAAAATTGAATTGCGGAGTGATCGATGTTGACAGACGAAATCACAGCGGCGAAATCGGTCTGGGATTTGTCCCCGGAACAGGTCGACTACGTTTCCAAGAACCTGCACATGAACAACTATGTTCGCACCGGGCTCCTGCTGGAAAAGACCAGC
Source organism: Deltaproteobacteria bacterium (assembly GCA_030591725.1). Classification (GTDB taxonomy): domain Bacteria; phylum Myxococcota_A; class Polyangia; order JAAYKL01; family JAAYKL01; genus JAUVAN01. The sequence goes on along the minus strand of JAUVAN010000052.1, from coordinate 11,925 downwards.
AAGTGGCCTCGCCAGGGGACGTGGCGCGTCGCTCCCGGTGTATTCACCGATAAATTCGGTCTGGCCGTGGACGAGTTGTTGTCGTTTGTCCCGGAGGTCGCACAGTCGCAGGACGCCAGGGGTACCAGGTTGTCCATGACTCAGGCGGTCTATGAGCTATACCGCGACATGCCCGATTTCGAGCCGGCCCAGGTGCCCGACGTGATGCGGCTATTTGCAAGCCTGGCCTTCATCGTGCTGGTGGGCGAGGAACGCGACGGACTCCCCTTGTGGTGGCATGCACCCGCGCGGAAAATCCTTCCGGATCAGAAGAGCGAATTTGCGATAATGCTCGAACCGTTCATGCTCGAATCCATCCATGAGCGTTTCAGCGAGCAGGAGCGCAAGGTAAGAGGGTGCTTCCTCGAACGCCCGATGACACTTCTTTTCAGCATTGTCGCCAAGTTGGTTCAGACCATCATCTTCTTTATAGAGAACGGCGTATTGCCCGAGATGGCATCCCGGGCGTACAGAAACCTCGAGAACGCCATGATTGCATTCGAGGAAAAGCATGCATTCATCGGCAAGCCGGGCATGGCCCTCAACATGGCTTCCCCCGGTCAGATCCGGTACCGGAACACCCTTTATCTGTACGGTGGACAGCACTTCGAGCGAACGGGCGACACGAAGACCGCGATAGAATGGTATCTCAAGGACATAGATTCAGCCGATCTCCCCAAAGAGATGGGCTTCTACATGACGAGCTTCAAGACTTGTGAACGGCTACTGTGCGCCTATCGGCTTGTCGATGAGAAGAAAAAGGAGACGCTGCGAGTCTTGATAGACAATTGTGTCGCCAAGAGCCTTTTCATGGCGAAGGATTATGCGACAACCTTGTTGAAAATTCTGGACGACAACCCCGGAGTCGATCTCTCGATCCCAAAATACAAAGTCGGGGACCGCACCTATTTTTTCGGCGGCGAATCGATCAGGGAACCCCTGGTGATCGGCGCCCTGTATCGCGAGTTTGTCGAGGGTGTTCCATATGCCGAAACTGACTACGGCCTGCTCGTAGACGATCGCGAACCGTACCAGCGCAGGCAGAAGACGCTCTGGTCGAGGAAGAAACCACCTGCCCCTGCCAATCCGCCGGCAGTCGCCGCCATACCCGTTTCCCCGTTCGAGCAGCCAAACTATAAAAAGGGTTTCCCCATCTTCGACCAGGTGGCTGCCCGTGTGAACGACTATATAAATGGATACCTTCAGAACCTGAAAACGACAGACAACCCATCCTGGCTGGATACTGTGTTGGACATCTACATTCCAATTATTTTCAACGGGAAGTTGATTCGCGACGCACGCTATCGGTCGTTCGACAAGCAAAAAACCCGGCTTCAACTGTTGCCGTCGTTCAAGGACGAACTGGTCCTCGATATCGGGTGCAACACCGGCTTCATCACATACCATATAGCCAGAACAGCAAAGCGTGTCGTCGGGATAGACAACAACGAAACAACGCTCTACATCCCCAAGTACATCTTGAACAACCCGCTCAACGAAATCAGGAATGTGGAGTTTCACCATGCGCCCCTCGAGTGGCTCGCCTCGAGGTCCTGGGCCAAAAAGTATTTTGATAGCGTAATCCACCTGTCCATTTTGGACATGGACAGGATTGAGCGGCTCATGCCGCGACTGACATTTTTGGCCAGGCGCCGTGTGATCATCGAGCCCACCAATTACAAGAAACGAACCCCTGAACAGATTCTCGATGATGCCAAAGTACTTGAAAAATATGGTCGTGTGGAGTTGCTGGGCCACACCGACTATCAGGGCCGGGGTATGTTCGCGGTCTATCTATAGCTGACAGTCGACGACGCTAGTCCAGAAAAACCTCGCATGTATCGAAGTCAATCCGCCATTTCTTTCCGGCCTCAATGGGCCAGCTGTAATTTTTGGCCATCTGGTCCCACCAACCCTGGAACTCCAGGCTGACACTGCCCATGTCGGCGATCAACTTGTCGTACAACGGGCTGGATTCGAGGGTGTCTGCGTCCAGTCTGGCCAGGGAGGAGAAGAGTTCGGAAAGCCCGTTCTTTTTCATGTGGAGCTTGCGAATATTGTCTCTTTCCTCGGGGGTGACTTTTGCTACTGCCTTGTTGGTTGCCATTGGTAACTCCTTGTACATCGGCATCTTCTCCGACGCCGGTTTCGACACCGGAGGAGGCTCACTTACGTGCTGCCTCTTCTTTAAACGGTCGGCGTCGGCTTTTGTCATTTTTCTGAACAGCGTTTTCTTGGGAGCAACCGGGGGGGGCTCCTGCTCCTGAAACTTTTTGGGGTTGAGGACTATCTCGAGTGGATCGGTGTAATTTATTTCCCGGATCAGTTCCTGGCGTGGAAACAGTCCGGTTTTCTTTAGCTCAATAAGCAGCAGCCTCGAGGCCTCCCGCTCCAGGTGAGCCGCGCGGCATATCTGCCAGGGACCGGTGTTGACTTCGAGGGTTGTCCGCTGGTTTATGTAGACGCAACGTCGGCATTGGTATGCGTCACAAACCAGGCAGATAGGAGCATAATCGCGGAGCAGCAGGTGCTTGTTGGGGATGCTCGGGGATGAATCCAGGGTTCCTACCGCATCATCGCCGTCCAGACCGAATCCGGGGCAAATGGAGAATGTGCCGTCCGGCATGACGGTAAGGTGGTCATGGCCTGCCCTGCACTCCACCGGGCTGCCATCGACAAGGACCATGCGATCGGACAGGATGTTCAGCTCGATGTCAGGGTCGCCGGTTGAGAGATAAATCGCCTTGAGCTTGTCGCTCATCTTTGCGAGGGCTTTTTCGTAGAGACTGATCGTGTCCATATCCCATTTGCCGATATCTGTCGGCACAACGACGACCCTGTAGACCTTGCGTGACAGCGCTTCCCATATCTCCGGGAGTTCGTTCACCTCCTGTCGGGAGAATCGGAGCACCGCAGATGCGTGCGTGTCCCCGGTCAGGGTGTCCACCGCGGCGGGATCGCTCGCGTCGAGCACCGGGATTTCCATCGGATCACCCTTGGCAGCGCCCACCGGCAGGTAACAGAAGTAGGGAATGTCCGTTGCTTCGATTTGCGACTTCGCGTCGTGGTCGAGCCCGTCCAGACCACAGATGATGCTGAGAGAGAGTTTCTCTCGCACGACATACTCGAGCACCTTTGCAAAGATCTCCGAAGACATCTTCGTTCCGGGTTTCGGTTCCGGAGAGCCGTAGTAGCAAAACGACGGAGCCGAGGCGTCGTGGAGAACCAGGAGTGATTTCATCTATCCTTGTTTCCTTTCGGCCTCGACGACCCGTTCCCAGAAACGTTTATTGGCACGTACTCTCGCCTTGTGCATTTCGCAAATGTAGGTGACCCGCTGGTAGATAGTAGAAGTGTCGGCCTCGTCGTAGTTCAGTCCCTGGCACCAGGCGCATCCGCGTGAGACCTCGCAATCGATGCACTCCTGCGAGCTTTGAGATGTGCGTGTCAGTGCCAGGAAAGGTCGCATGATATTGATATCAATACCGTCGTGAATATTGCCGATCATGCGTTCTTTTCGTTTTTCCAGCGAGAACCCCAAGAAGCGGTTGCAGGGGTAGAAGTTGCCCATAGTGTCGATGGCCAGCATGAAGCCCGATCCGCACCAGTTGCCGTTATCATCCATCCCCTGAGGTTGGCCGATACCCCTGCTGAAGAAAGTACAGTTATGAGTTCGCCACAGATTTTGGGCAAACATTCCGTCGGCCAGCTTGTCGAGCTGTTGTTCCAGAATGAGGTCATCTCCCTCGTGCCAGACCTGTTCGAAGACGCAGTTCGCATTGACCTCCTTGATGCCGAGGCCGAACACATACAGGATCATCTCCGCCAGATGAGGAAGGTTCTCGTGGGCGATGGTCACCTTGGTGCCGGAGTTGCCGGGGCGCTGTTTCAGCCATAATGGGATATTGGCCAGCACGTCGGCATGTGTCCCTGAGCCGTTCTTGTAGACGCGGGCCAGATCGTGGACGTGCTTGGGACCGTCGATGGTGATGCCGATTCCCACAGAGTTATTTTCCCTGATGAGCCGCTGAACTTTGTCCGTGTGATACAGCGAGCCGTTTGTGGTGATGCTGTAGTTGTGCCTCATGAACCAGGGATGATCCAGTTCGTAGGTTCTGAGCTTCGTGTATTCGATGATCTGATCGATCAAATCAATTTCGAGGAGCGGTTCGCCGCCGATGAAGTCCCAGATGACCTCAGGTTCCGGAAAGAGTTCCCTGGCCTCGAGGACATAATCGATAGCGGCCTTTGCCACCTCGAACGACATGCGGTGCCTGGCGTTCTTGTGTACCAGGTAACAGTATGTGCAGCGAAAGTTGCACTCCTCGGTCACGATAAAGGTGATGTTCTTGGGGAGTGTATTCTCGCCCCGATACAATTGCATTCCCGGGAAAGGTCGTTTGGGAGAATCGGTCATTTCATCGTTCCTGTCAGGATTTTGCGCAACTGCTGGGTTGGTCCTGAGAAAACACGCTTGTTTTTATTAATTTGGCGGATTTCGCCGGGCTGTCAAGGGCGTCCTCTGTTTATATTTATTTGGCGATGCTCGTACAAACGGTGCAAATCGATATCATCGTAACCCCCCCCGTACAAGCAGAGCAAAGCGCTATCAGCATTGAGGAACCTGTACAAGAAGAGCAAACCGATATCAATGTTGTAGAGCTTGTACAAGAAGAGCAAATCGGCGCCAGCACCGTAGTACCGGTGCAAGCACTGCAAAGCGATATCAGTGTTGAAACACCCGTACAAGAAGTGCAAAACGATATCAGCGTACTTATTCCTGTACAGGAAGTACAAAGTATCACTCCTGAAGAGGTGCCCGTACAAGTGGTGCAGATCACGCTCAGGGTGGAAACACTAGTGCAACTGGTGCACACGGCCGCAGAGGCCCCGGCCGTGCATGTCGTGGTGCAGCCGCCACCGCAGGTTGCCGTGCAGGCGTCAGAGCACGTGCCGGTACAGAGCGCAGTGCAACCGCCTCCGCAGGTTGCCGTGCAGGCGTCAGAGCATGTGCCGGTGCAGAGCGCAGTGCAGCCGCCACCACACGTTGCCGTGCAGGCGTCAGAGCATGTGCCGGTGCAGAGCGCAGTGCAACCGCCACCGCAGGTTGCCGTGCAGGCGTCAGAGCAGGTGCCCGTGCAGGCCGCTGTGCAACCGCCACCGCATGTCGCCGTGCAGGCATCGGAGCAGGTACCGGTGCAGGCTGACGTGCAGTCATCGGCGCAGGTTGCCGTACAGGTTCCGGTGCAGTCATCCGCGCACGTCGCCGTGCAGGTGCCCGTGCAATCGTCTGCGCACGTCGCCGTACAGGTGCCCGAACAGGTAACGCAACCAGAGTCAGGGCCGGCGTCCGGGTCGGTATCAGTATCGGTATCAGTATCGGTATCGGTGTCGGTATCCGTATCGCTGTCGGTATCCGTATCTCCGTCGGTATCTGTATCGATATCGGTGTCCGTATCGGTGTCAGTGTCAGTTCCGCCGTCCCAATCGTCCATGTCCCCCAGTTTTCCGCAGCTCTGCAAGAAAACTGCGGCCATGCCGCCGAGCCCGCCTACTACCAGGAAACCTCGCCTGTCGACCGGCTTGATTTTGTCTTCAACTTTGTCTTCGGTGACAACGGCTTCGATTTCATTGGGGCGCTTTTTCATTTGAATTCCTCTCGATGACAATTGACAGACATTAAATCATGCTTAATGACAACTAATGTACCAGACAAGAAATAACTCTGTCTATTATAATTAGCCCCGAAATATCTTTATGTTTTTGTAAAGATTTCCAATGCCCAAACTATAGGACAGCGCTTTTCGCGGGTAATTCAGGCTAGAAACTGACCGAGACCCCACCCAGGGTGGGTGTGACTACCGCTGTGGATTCCTTTGCCTTCTTCTTTTTCATGACGTCGAGGACAATGAGGACCGTTCCCGTGATGAGCAGCGCGCCACCGGCTGCGAAGCCGACGATGGCCCCGGTTTTGAATTTTTTCATATCATCTTCAGCGTCGTCGTACGCTGCGGGATCATTCGCAACGCGGGCATCTTCACCCTCGTCGAGAGCCTTGCCGTGTTTGACTGTGAAGATCACGCCCACAACGGTGCCCGCGAGGCCGAGGCCGCCGGCCACGATGCCGCCTATCAGCAGTGGAGAAACGCCCTCGCCGGTGTCTACTTCAACGGTGTCGTCTTCCTCAGCGCCATCTTCCGTGGAATCATCTTCGGAAGGTTCGGCAGGAAGGACTTCGGCATTTTCACCTTCCTTGAGTTCGAAGAACTCGGTCGCACTGTCTCCGGACACCAGATCGACCTCTCTGGTTTCGGTCTTGTAGCCGCTCAATACTATCTCGATGGAGTGGCTTCCCGGAGACACCAAAACCGGCCTGGGAAGTGGGCTCTCTCCCACCGCCTTGCCGTCCACTTTGACGGTGGCGCCCTTCTGGGTTACGGAAATTTTCAACTGGCCCATCATTTCCAGGATCTCGGATTCCATTTCATCGACAGTTGACTTCATGTCTCCATCGAGATCGTCGCCGTAATCTGCCTTGAGCCGCTCCAGGGTGGCCAGCGTCTTCTGATAATCATGCAGAGCCCTGTAACAGTTGGCCAGGTTGAACAGGCCGGTCATGGTCGGGTATAGCTTGACCGATGCCTCGAACTCCGCGGCGGCTGACTTGAAATCTTCGACCTTGAGCAGTGAGACCCCCACCTTGAAGTGCTTTTTTGCATTTTTCTTGTCGTTGGCGTGGCCGGCGCCCGAAGCCAGCAACAAACTCATGCTCACAGCGATTATTGCGATGTTGCGAATCATTCTTTCTCCTGAAATATTGGTTTTTCGGCCCGCCCTATTTGGGGCGAGAAGACCACCGTTGCTACTCGAAATCCTCCGAGAACGTGGAGCCCTTGCCCCCCTTATTGAGTTTCTTTTTCTTCTTCTTTTTCGGCGTATCGAAATCTTCGGAGAACTTGGTTCCCCGGCCTCCCGAGGTAATTTTTTTCTTGCCCTTGGATGTGATTTCGGTGTCGCCGTCGTCGATTGCTTCTTTCGACGATTTCTTTTTGCCACTCTTGCTCTTGCCACTGGAGGAAACGGAAGAGGTTTCCTCGCCGGCAAGTTTTTCGTCTTTTACAATCGACTCCAGCGCGACTTCGATCTCCTGATCCTTGGAAGGAACAAATGAGGTGACGAACGGCTGGAATCCGGAGGCCTCCACTTTGATCTGTTTTAGTGTCTGCTCCTTGGCCACTCTGAAGGGATTCATCGGCACCGGCGCCTTGTCGAAGAAGATCCGGGCTCCCTCGGGCAGTCCCTTGATATGAATTTCCACCCCGTTTTCCACGTTTTTAAACGCAGGTGCGGGTATCGTCGGGGCCACCGCCGGGGCTACCGCCGCCGGGGTCTCCTTATTGCCCTGGAGCAGAAACACTACACCCACTGCGCCGAGGACAACAACTGCCAGAGCGACCATCACCACGGCCAGCAAGGTCTTGTTGGATTTTGGCGGGGGATTCGAAGTGTCTGACCATCCTCCGGGGGTCCCCTTCTGTGCCATCTTGGCCAAAACATCGACCGCTGAAACCTCTTCGGCGGTGATTGCAGAACCGAGATCGCCACCGGCGAAAGAGTTTGGCTTGATGGCGGTGCCCAGCAGTGTCAGGCCTTCCTGACGCTCGGTATATGCGCCGAGTGTCTTGAGGGCTGCGATGAACTCCTCCGCGTTCTGGCTGCGGTCAGCCGGGTCCTTGCTGAGTTCCTTCATCACCACAGGCTCGGCATCGATCGGGAAGTCCGCATAGGCCTCGGAGGGGGGACGCGGTGGATTGGTAAGTACGTTGACGAGAAGCTCGTTGTAGTTCTCACCCTCGAAGGGTAACTCGTTGGTCAGCATCTGGTAGAAAATGACGCCCATGGCGTAAATGTCTGCGCGGGCATCTATATCGGCTGAACCCATCGCCTGCTCAGGGGACATGTACGACGGCGTGCCGAGTAGAGAACCGGTCTGGGTGAGTTTCTCCTGGCCAGTGAGCTGAGTGAACTTGGAAATTCCGAAGTCGATGAGCTTGACCAGCGGAGCCTCGTTCTTCTGGTGTACCAGGAAGATATTGCCTGGCTTCAGATCGCGATGGATGATGCCCGCATCGTGGGCCGCACCCAGAGCCAGCAACGCCTGTTCCATGATCCCACAGGCGGTCGGCAGATCGATCACCCCGTTTCGATCCAGCATGCCGTCCAGGTCTTCGCCCTCCAGATATTCCATGACCAGGTAAGGTTCGCCATCTTGCGATACGCCCACATCCATCACGTCGATAATGTTCTTGTGGCCAATCGATGCTGCGGCCTGTGCCTCGCGATAGAACCGTTTGAGCACTTCCTCGCTGTTGGCGAACTCTGCGTGGAGGAACTTGACCGCCACCTTCTTGCCAATAATGTTGTGCTTCCCGATATACACGGATCCCATTCCGCCCCGTCCCAAAAGGCGGCTTAGCGTGTATCGGTCGTTCAGTACTTTTCCCGAGTAATCTACATGATCCATGGAACTATCCACCCGCCTGATATCCTGCCGATTAATCCACTAAAAGGAAGGACAATGCTCATGTCATGAATTGAACTTATCACACCACCTGCTCCATTTTGCAAGACGTATTAAAAATTGCATATTATTGAATACTTGCCTGTCACTTCGTGAGAGTATATCTTTCATACAGTCAAGGTAGACAAAAGGAGCCTACAGATGCTTTCACAAGCAGCCAGTATCCCACTCATAGGCATGCCGGGCCTCTGGGAGTGGATTATTATCATAGCGATCATCCTCCTCCTCTTCGGAGCCACAAAACTTCCCAAACTGGGCAAGGGACTCGGCGAGGGAATCAAAAACTTCAAGTCCGGGCTCGGAGGAGACGAAAAAGCAGAGGACGAAACGGCAAGCAAGGGCAAAGAAGACAAGGAAATGTCGTCCTGACCAGCAGAATCAGGCCTATCTGATCTTTCCAGCAACTCCCTTCACCAGTGGTTTGAGCGCCTCGAACTTTGAGAGCCGTGCCTTGACGTCCTGCACCACTTCCTCGTTGCCGGTCATTTTCGCGACCCCGTCGATCACCGCCCTCACGTCGCCGTGAGCCGCCGATGCGAGCGTATCCAATGCCGTGCGGACCTTGGTGTCCTTCGGGGCAAGCTTCGCCGCAGCATCCAGGAACCCTCTGGGATCACGGGAGACTACCGCCTTTGCCACGTCGAAGACGGCTTTGGCGAAAACGAGATCTCCCATGAGCTCATCCACCAACTCCCCGGGATCCGGCAGTGCGCGAGCCACCACACCGAACTCCTCCGCGGTGGCTGCCTTTGGAATATTGCCTCCGCGAACAATGGCCGCGTCACATAGCGCATCCAACTCGTCGAGGACGCCTTCGTGGGCGTACTGGGCTGCGAGAGCGGTCGCCACGAGCACCTCCGCCCTGGACTGCTGGACTGTCTTGTCAAAGGCGGCGATAACCGAAAGGCTGAGGTCCACGTCGGCAAGACTCTCCTCCACGGGGCGATTCGGGTCGAAATAGTCGATCTGGCGCTCGCCTGCCTTGAGCTTTTCGGCCATGGCGATACGGGCGAAGGCCATCCCGTGCATCGTCTCCAGAGAGACGTTCAGGGCGACCATCATGTTGGCCATCGCGTACAATCCCATATGGGCCGACCGGACTTGTTCGAGTGGCAACCCGGTCGCCTTTGCCATCCTGGCAACGTTGGCCTCAAACTGTTCCGGCTCGCCGGTCGTTGCGGTCGCCCTCACCTCTTTGCCGCCCTTCTTGCGGTAGATGAGGTCGACATCGTAGACAATTGTCTGGCCGATAAGCTTTTCATTGACCTCGATCCGAAAGTTGATCTTCTTCTCCCGCGCTGTTCGCAAGAACGGAATGACATCGGCCTTGACCATGCGCATTGTCTGTTGCCATTGCATCAACGCACTGGTTTCGAAGATTCGAGCGAAGGCCGCAGTCTGGTAGGCGAGCGGCCGAGAACCCTCTTGCAGTATGCTCCTGTTCAAGATCTGCCCTGAGACCCCACCGTGGGCACAACCGAGTGATACCAATGCTATCGTTGACAAGAGAAGTGACGCTCTGACGAGGTGCATTTGTCCCCCCTATTTCTTCTTTGCTTTCTTCTTGGGGGCCTTCTTCTTGGGCGTCTTCTTCTTGGGGGCCTTTTTCTTGGGCGTCTTCTTCTTGGGGGTCTTCTTTACGGGCTTGGAGGTGATCCCTTTTCGCTTGGCTCGCTTGCACGACGGATCCACGCCGGTCGGGTGCCCGCTGATCTTGAGCACTATGAACTCGACCCGCCGGTTTTGCTCCCATGCCTCCTCGGTGTGACCCTGCTTGAGGGGACAGTATTCCCCGTATCCTACCGACCGGATCATCTTTCTCGGCAACCCCTTTTTAACCAGATAGCGCTTCACAGCGGCGGCGCGCTTCCTGGTGAGCTGCAGGTTGTAGCGCTCCGGTCCGCGCTCGTCCGCGTGACCCTGCACCTCGACGAGTTCTATCTGAGGATTGGCCTTGATGGCTGCAGCCACCTTGTTGAGGATCTTGAAAGACACCTTCTTGATGACGTCGGAGTTGTACTCGAAATAAATTTTCTTGAGGGTCTTGATGACACCGGAGGTGAGCTCCACGTCGCCCTTGTCCGGACATCCGTCATCGTCGTCAAGGCCGTTGTAGGTCTCCGGCTCGTCGGGACACTTGTCGGAAAGGTCCGGTATTCGATCGCCGTCCCTGTCATCGGTGGGATCGGCCGGATCCTCCGGGCATCCGTCCTCATCCCTGTCCTCGTCCATATCCTCGGGAACCAGCGGACAGGCGTCCTCGGTATCGGGGATACCGTCCCCGTCGTTGTCCAGATCCGGGCATCCGTCCGAATCCTGGAATCCGTCCCTGTCCTCCGGGTCGTTGGGACATTGATCGTCGGCGTCTCCGATGCCGTCCCCGTCGCGATCCGGGATGGAGGGCTCGAAGGCGAACCCCAGGAACATCCTGTGTTCCATGCTCTGAAAACCGTAGCCCGAATCCGTCTTCCCCGTCGGAATTCCGTGGGCGTATCCGACCATCAGGTAGGAGCTCTCCTGCATGTAGAACTTGAACCCTGCGTTTGCTTCCAGTGATGTGTATCCGGCATTTCCGAACTCCGAGGCGAGCTGGTTCCCGTAGAACTCCAGCACGAAATCCATGAGTCCCGGCCACATCACGAAGGACTGGCCGAGCCCGAAGTTTAGGGTCGGGCCGTACTTGAAGAGCAGCGTCTGATCCAGCACGTTTTCATTATCCAGGTAATTGTCCTCCTCCGCCTTGATGGGATACCTGGCCCCGATGTTGATGGCCATTCGATATCTGCTGGCCGGCTCGATATCAAAGATCAGCTTCCCGGAAACCGCGCCGCCCGGATCGCCGCCCAACAACCTCGGTTTGCCCGAGGGAACCTCGTACTGGATCACCGCGCCGATTCCTATGAGGTGCAGATTCGCCCGGGTGATGTGCATCTTGGCGTGAAAGGCAATGTCGCCGAACGCTCCCTTGCTGGACCATCCCGTCTTGGTAGGATCGCCCGCAGTGTTGACGCCGTCGTACATGTCGCCGGCGGGAATAATTATCGGAATCTGCGCACCGATCACCAACCTGTCGAACAATCCAACGTCGAACAACAACCTCGTCGCAATGTACTTGTCAACAGTGGTCCTCTTATAAGGGTCGAGACCGTTTTGCTCCACCGCCAGCCACTCGTGGAATCCAAAATCCAGCACCATGCCGAGGGAAATGGCCAGGTGCGGAAGGACGGGAGTGCTGTCAATTGTAAAGTGTCCCTTTGTGTCCACGGCAGGCCGAAAGAGGCTCGGCGCCATACCCTGGCCGTCTT
>JAUVAN010000380.1 GCA_030591725.1 Deltaproteobacteria bacterium | reverse complement strand
GATCACCGGCCGAAACACAGGAGCCGTCGTCGCATATCTCCTCCCCATCGCAGAACAGCTCGTTGTCGCAATCGGCGTCGATGCGGCACATCACCAGCCTGACCAACGGATCTCCGTACAGGTTCTGGATACACTTCTGATAATAACTGACGACCCCCTGGCTGTTGCTTGTCGCCGCGAGAGCTTCTCCCAGAGCGCGCCCCGCCTCCATCCCGTCAAGGAGATTGTCCGAATACTCGGTCACAATGTCGATCACGTCCCCATTCCAGGAATCAGGCTTCTCCCAGATTTCCGTCTCCGGGTCGGGGAAGTGCCAGGTGAGCGCCGCTCTCGACGCCGATACCGTCCCGATGGCCCCGCGCCGCAGGAGGTTGTAGCCCAGGTTGTCCGCGCTCTCGGGATAGCCGTTGGAGCATGACCCGTGAATGACGAAGGCGGGAGGCGCATCCTCGAGCATATGGGAAGAGCCTGACGCCATGAACTCGGGCGACGACATTTCATCGTAGTCGGGGTACCCGTTGCCATTTTCTGCATTCCATATCAGACGATAAACGCCGGTATGGGAACCGTGACCGGTCCAGAACACTATCCCGTAGCCGCGCGCCCACTGGTCCACCACGTTGGGCGTGTCAATCTGAAAATGGCTCGAGAAACGGCTGGGCTCGAGGCCCTCGTGCTCGTAAAGGGTAGTCCATTCCATGCCTCGCGGGGTCAGCACGTCGCGGATGAAGTACTCGCCCACCGAGGCACCGTCCCATCGCTTGGTGTATGGATCGCCGTATTGCTTTTCAAAAAAATAAATGGAGTTGGGAAGCATCGCACGACGGCGCCAGGAGATGTCGCCACTCTCGGTTTGCGCCTCGTAGTCGATGATTCGCACGAGCATCTCGTCAACAGCTGTCGCTCCGTCGCTGTATACCGGGATCCTTCCGACGTAGACGGATGGTATGAACGCCAGCATGGAGTCCGTGTTCTCGCAGAAGGTCCCGTTGTCGTTGGAATCCCAGTCGTCGGTGAGGTCCGAGTAGTAGAAATCCGTTGGCGCCTTGTCGCCATCGTACTCCGAGCAGAACTTCATGGGGATGCTGAAGAGCACGTTCCCGCTGGGATCCGGGTTCCCGATCAGGAGTACCCATCCGATATCAAGAGCGCTCTCGTTGTCTACCAGCCACTTTCGTATCCTGTCTTCACGGTTGTCGCCGGCGGAGCCTGTGGGATAATCCCATTCCGCCTCGGTGGCCACGGTAACGCTATATCCCTGGTCGTTCCGCATTTGCACATAGTCACCCAAGTAGTCGCTGTCTTGCTCGATGACGTCGGTGGTAATAACCGCCAGTCCCGGCGAGGACGGCGGCGGCAAACACTTGTCGGTGTACCAGGCCCGTGCCTCAACGATGTTATCGAGAATCCGCCCGGCGAGTTCCTCGGATCTGCAAATGCTCCGATCGCGACTATCCGCGCGAGACTGTTGCTGATAACTGATCTCGACCCTGAGCCCCACGGCCCTGATGAGCGTTCCGGTGACAGGGTTGTAACGCACGGGGTGGATCTTGACCTCCACGAAGTCATGGCGTCCCAGCCGTTTGACCCCCATCACCGCTCCGCCCCAATCGAAGGGGTAGAGCGCGTTCACGCCATAGACTCCCGTATCGCGCCCTGCGACAATCCGGGATGCAAACCGGCCCCAGGACAGTCTCCCGTCACTTATGCGAGCAATGGGCGGACCAGGCGCCACGTCGAATCTGCCGATGATCTCCTCCACCCCGGTCGCAATGACCTGAACCGTCACCGTCTGAGGATCGGCTTGCGGGGGAATCGCAAGTCTGAGCGTTCGCCAGGGTAAGGCCGGTTGCCCCGGCTCTCCACCGGTCTCGAACCGGGCCATCTTCACGAGAGTGCTTTGCGCCCTGCCCATATCGAGATCGACCACCCCTGTCTTCACATCGAACGATGTCATCTGCATCCGGGCCTGTCCCATGCCCGGCCAGGCGGTGCAGATGATTGTAAACAGCAGCGCGAGCAATATTCTTCGCAACATCACCTAACCTCCCGTCTGGGCGTCCAGCCACTGGTTGATGGCATTTACAGCAGCATTGTCCACCACCTCCATCGAGGAATGCTCCGGCCACAGCCCCGCTGCGGTTCCCACCGTCAATGCGTGAGTCAGACCGGGGAGCACCTGCTTTGTCACGGTGGTGGAGGCGGTCACCAGCGCGGTTTCCAGATCATCGGCGAAGTGCGTGGGGATCAGGTGATCCTCGTCGCCCATGACGATAAGAGTGTCCGGCAAAGTAAACGGGCTGGTGATGAGATCTTCCGCGAACAGGCTCTGCCATGACGCGATCTTGTGCCCCATGTATGCATCTCCGCTATAGGTGCCATCCTCCAGGTCCTGAAAGATCCCTATGACATCGTTTCGCTTTGCCGTGATGAAGTTTCCGCCGGATCCCGCATTGGTGAGATAGCGCAGCCAGATATCATCCGCGAAGTCCTTGTAGTTGTATCCGACCGGCGAGATCAGGATAATCCCCGCCACATTGGTTCCCGAATCGTCGGCGATCTTGGCGGCGATATGCACGCCCAGGCCTTGCGCCAGTATAAACACCTCGCCCGGATCCACCTCCGACATGGCGTTGACGGCTGCGACGATCGCCACCCCGTCGCTCACTAGATCATCCACAGTGGCCATCTCCAACGCCCCCGTGCTCGCGCCGTTGCCCCTTGCGTCCATTCGAACTACCAGGGTCCCCGATGCGGCGAGTTGGTCAGCCAGCTGGGAGTACATGTCCACAGCGCCGATCTCTCCATTGCGCGTCATGTGATCCCATCCGGGCAACATGATCACCGTCCTGTGGGGTCCCGCAGAAACAGGATCGTCCACCTCCCCCGCCAGGGAAATACTACCGGACGTCACACCCATGGATGTAGTTGTGTAACCTCCCGAAAGCGCCGACGGGTAGATCTGTGTGGATGCGGGCAAGAGCGAGAGGTTGATCTCCGGCGGCACCGCGCTGACCACGTCCCATTTGTAGTGATGGCGGGTCTCCATGTAGACCGGAATTCCGTACTCGTACCTGAATTCGAGATCGTTGGTATCGTAGACTTCCCCCTCATTGTAATCGCTATGCCATAGCGGTTTGGCGGAATCCACGGGAAAGCTGACAACCAGCGTATCGGCGCCTTCTTTCCCGACCGCGACCACATCGAAACGCTCCATCTCCGGAGAGAAGATCGGAATGTACTGGGTCCCTCCTGCGGCCCAGTTGTATCGTTCGGCCAGCAGGAAGGCGAAGAGCGACGAGTGGCTGCCATGGGTCTCTATGGGATACTCTCTGTGGTTGAACATTATCAACGGCGCATAGGGCGTGGTGACGGTCCGCGTCCAGTTTCTTCCACCCACGTCGATTGTGTAGATGAATTCATTTGTATAGTCGTCGTACGCGAAAGTGTAGCCCCGGGTCACGACCTTCGCGCTGTACATGTTGTAGACTATTATCTCTCCCGAGATGAGGGCATGGGTGGTCTCGTCGAATACGTAATTCGCCAGCATTCTCTGGCGATATCGCTCCATATCCGGCCATGACCAGTGCATGATGATGGTCGCCCAATCGACGCCGCGTGCTTCCACCTGGCCGAAGCTGCCCGGATGAATGTCGAAGTAACTCTTGCCTCGCACGTCGTCGAACTCGTACATGACCATTTCGTAAACGTATTTGCAGTCATTGTTGCACGGGCCGTCTATGGTGACGGTTCCGTCGTCCCACGTGTTGCCTGCGTCCTCGTAACGCCATCCGGGGCCGCCGTCGTCGAGGGTACCCGCATCGTTCTCGTCACCCCCGTCGCAAAAAAACTATTTGTTAGAATACCTACAACGGTAGTAGTAAGACCAAGCCATATTCCCATAAAGGAAAAAGATCCTATCATT
>JAUVAN010000021.1 GCA_030591725.1 Deltaproteobacteria bacterium | reverse complement strand
CGATAATGATGCACTCAGTATTGGGTGGGCAGTCGGCGGTTGTATGGCAGGGGCCACCCCAATCGGTGATGCCTGTGGGCGGGTCGCACACGTCGGCGTCGGAGTCCGAATCCGAGTCACTGTCGGAATCGCTATCGGAATCCGAGTCTGAATCTGAGTCGGAATCCGCATCGGTGTCCGAATCCGAGTCGGAGTCCGAATCCGAGTCTGAATCGGCATCGGTCGTGACGTCTGTAACAACCTCTTGCTCGGTCCAGCAGCCCGCGCAAATCGCGGTCGCAAACACAATAAGAGTTACGTACCTCATGCCTTGCCTTTCATTATAAACGTGGGGATATTGTAGCACTTAAAAAAAGAAAGATGCTAGGCTCGACCCTGCCCAAGAATGACAAACACCAAGGAGGAGTGAAATGTTACGTTATGGAACAGCTATAACGGCGTGGCTGCTATTGGGGCTTGCAACTGCGTGCTCCGGCGATTTAAAGCCCGCTGACGAGAGTGAAAAGAGCGAGGTTTCCGCGCCCGCAGAGGTTGCGCCGGAAATAGAAAAGAAGAAGGAGCAGGTCATGCCGATAGACGTGCCGAAGGCCGAAATCTCCGGGAAACTCGTGGAACCGAGCATTCCCGATACCGTCAAGGATGTGAAAGATAATTGCGCCAGATTGCTCGCGGAAGCCCGGGCACTGAGGGACAAGCTGGCGGCGGTCGAGGGACAACGGACCATCGACAATACCCTCGCAGCCATGAACGACATTGATGTCGCGATAGACGCGGTGTTGCCGTTCTCCGAGCTCATGGCCAACGTGCATCCCGACAAGAAGGTCAGGACCGCGGCCGAGAAGTGCCAGCAGGACGCCATGAAGTTCGTCACGGATCTCGGTCTCGACCGGGAGGTATATGACGCCCTTAATGGCATAGAGACCGACAAGATGGGGCCCATGGCCAAGAGATCGCTCGATCATCACCTGCGGGATTACCGTCGTTCCGGTGTGGACAAGGATGAAAAAACGAGAAAGAGGCTGGCCGAGATCAACGAGGAGCTGGTCAAGAAGGGGCAGGAGTTCTCCAGGAGAATCAGGGAGGACAAGCGTTCCATCGAGGTAGCTCCAGAGGATCTCGATGGCTTGCCGGAGGATTTCATCAAGTCTCATGCGCCGGGCAAGAACGGCAAGGTCAAGCTCACCACCGATTACCCGGACTTCTTTCCCGTGCAGAACTACCTGAAGAACCCGGAGGTGAGGAAAGCGCTTTACAAGGAGTTCCTCTCCCGGGCGTACCCGGAGAACGAGGGCACTTTCAGGAGGATCCTCGAATTGCGTAACGAGTACGCCGTCACGTTAGGGTTCCCGAACTGGGCTCAGTACAACGCCGAGGACAAGATGGCCAAGAACCAGAAGACCATCGGCGAGTTCATCGACAAGGTCGCTGACATCACCCGACCGCGAATGAAGACAGATCTCGAGGAGGTCCTGGCGCGCAAGAAAGCGGATGACCCGGATGCTCAGTCGGTGAAGACTTGGGATCGGTTCTACTATGTCAAGAAGATCCAGGCCGAGAAGTTCGGCGTTGATTCCCAGGAGGTGCGCAAGTACTTCGATTACGAGAAGGTGCGCGACGGCATCCTGAGCGTCTATCAGAATCTCTTCGGGGTGGAGTTCAAACCGGTGGAAGACGCAAAGGTGTGGCACGAGGACGTCAAGGTGTACGACGTGTTGAACGAGGGTAAACCCGCCGGTCGTTTTTACCTGGACATGCACCCGCGTGAAGGGAAGTACGGTCACGCGGCCATGTTCAATGTCTTCTCGGGCATAACCGATCGGCAGCTGCCGGTGGCCTCGCTCGTATGCAACTTCCCCAAGCCGCCGGAAGACGGTACCGCGCTCATGGAGCACGGCGACGTTACGACGTTCTTTCACGAGTTCGGTCACCTGCTGCACCACCTGTTGGGCGGCGGCTACAAGTGGGCCAATCTGTCCGGCATAGCCTGCGAGTGGGATTTCGTGGAAGCGCCGTCGCAGCTTCTGGAGGAGTGGTCATGGGATCACGATGTGCTCGCGCGTTTCGCCGTGCACCACGAAACCGGAAAGGTCATCCCCAAGGAACTGGTCGAAAAGATGCGCGCGGCGGTCGAGTTTGGCAAGGGCGTGCACGTCATGAGGCAGATGTTCTACGCCGCCTTGTCGTTCAACTACCACGTTGTCGATCCCGCAGATCTGGACCTCGTGGCCAAGATGAAGGAGATCCAGAGCAAGTACAACCCGTATCCATATGAGGAGGGCACACACGTGTTCGCCAACTTCGGGCATCTGGAGGGATACAGTTCCATGTACTACACCTATATGTGGTCGTTGAATCTCGCCAAGGATCTGTTCACCCGCTTCGAGAAAGAAGGGTTGATGGACAAGAAGGTCGCGGCCGACTATCGCAAGTACGTCGTCGGAGCAGGAGGCGCGGTCGATGCGGAAAAGATGGTTACGAACTTCCTGGGACGCGAGTCCACCTTCGACGCCTTCGAATCCTATCTCAAAAAATAAGGGCGGTTGAAATCTACTCGATGATCGGGTTTATTGCGCCCATGCCCATTCCGCCGGCGTAGGCGTAGGAGTCGTATTCGTCGTAACCGACGACGATCACTGCCAGGCCGTTCTCCGGGTTCTGGCTCTCGAGGGTGTGGATGCCGTCGTCTACCATGATACGGGCCACCTCATAGTTGGAGCCAGTTACAGGCGAGAAGGAGCTGTCAGGGATCGATACGTTGTCGAGTAGGACGCTGCTGCCCGCCACGCGCGTTATCACCAGTGCGTCGTTGATCCAGGTACCCGGCACGAGCACCACGTACCTGGGCAGGAACTGCTCCGAGGGGCTGGTGTAGACCATCGCCGGGTCACCGATGTTGTTTGTGTTCTCGTTCTGCGCCCCGATCATATACTGCATCACGCCGATGGGCTTGTCCGCCTCGATGAAGAAGTCGCCCGGATCGCCGCCGTTGCCGCGCACGGCGAACTCTACTAACTCTCCCTTGGCGAGGGTGCTGTTGGAGAAGGGGAGCCCTTCGGTGCCGCTGCCCCCGGTCAGGGTTACGCTGGTATTGGACTCGCTGGCGTAGATCTGCCAGAGGACGAAATCGGTAGTGGTGGATGTGCTGCGGATGGGCATCCTGGCCGCCACGAACTCCTTGCCCCAGAATCTCAAGCCCGGCATTTGTTCTTCGAGATGATCGCAGCAGCAGACCTCGAAGGGGATGAAGGCGCACTCCTGGCCGGAGAAGACGGCGATGGGGTGGTCACCGTTGGCCGTCACCCGGCTCCCGGACAGGGAGGCCCAGGGCGCGTCAGTCTCCACTTCGAGTACGTCACCCTCGTCGAGGTTCACCACAAACGGTGTGGTCGATGCGGGCACAACCCCGCCGGCCAGGGGCGCCACGGAGGGCTCCACCGTAATCTGGGTGCCGTTCTCAGTGGCGATTACCGTGAAGTAGGCCCGCATGTCTCCGTCGCAGTCGCCAAACATTCCGCCCTCGCAACTCTGTTTCCACCCGATGATGTCATAGGTGAGGCTCAGAGAGGGCACGGGGATCAACATGGAGGCGTCTGACAGGTAAGACGCGGCACCGTCCACCGGGTTGAACTGGTAAGCGATGATCGGCACGTCGGACTCGATCTTGTAGCTACCCTTGGGCATGGTTCCTGAGCCGTCCATGTGGTAGTCGGGCAGGTCGAACTCGTGGAGGTCCATGGGCGCAACTTCGACGGTTGACTGGATGTCCCAGCCAGACGTTGCGGGGTTCCCCTTTGAGACAGTCACGTTCGCCGTGTCGGTCTGGTTGACGTTCGACACCACGATGGCAAACTGCTGGGCCTCCTCCCCGTCGTGGGAGTCGAGATCGATACCGTAGAAGAGGCATCCGACCGTCGTGGTCGCCTGGGCGGCCTGTGCGCAGGTCTCTGGAATAGCCGGTCCGGTGTACTCGGTGTCCGTGTCTGAATCGGAGTCGCCGTCCGAATCGGAGTCCGTGTCTGAATCGGTGTCGGTGTCAGAATCGGAATCTCCGGTTCCATGGCCCGAGTCGGTCGAACTCTCACAACCGACAAAACCGGCCAGACCGATGAAACCGACCGCCAATAGAGCAAGTATATGTCTTGACATGCCATATCCTTTCACAGTTCCCATTGTGAATCATTATAGCAGTGGAATCGGGAATGTTTCCGGATGTTTTTTTATCGAAATCTACCCGTCGGACTTGATGGCCGAGACGATCTCGTCGAGCTTGATCTGCCAGGTATTGATGGGAACCTGGCACGTGCCGACCCTGCGGTGTCCGCCGCCGCCGTACTTGAGCATGAGAGAGCCAACGTTGGTCTTGGAGGTGCGGTTGAAGATGCTGTGCCCCACTGTGAATACGACGTTTTCCTTGTTTTTTCCCCAGAGAATCCTCAGGGAGATACTGGCCTTCGGAAACATGACGTATTCCTTGAATCGGTTACCGCTGTGCAGTTCGAATTGGCTCAGGAGATCTATGACCAGCAGATTGCCGTCCATTCGGCCTCGATCCTTGATCATATCCTCGTAGTCGCGTTCCTGCTTGAAGTAGCGCCTGACCCGCTCCTGGACGTCCTCGATCTCCAGGATCTCATCCGCGGTCATGGTGCGGCAGTACTTGATCATGTCTTCCATGAGATTGTAGTTGGAGATGCGATAGTCGCGGAATCTTCCGAGACCTGTGCGCGCGTCCATGACAAAAGAGAGCAGCGTCCATCCGGTGGGGTTGAGGATGTCATCCTCGTTGAACTGGGCTGCGTCGCTCTTGTCGACGCCCGCCATCAGACCGGTTGAGTCGAGATGGGCAAACTTGTCTGCGCCCCCGTAGTAGTCGTAGATTACCCGCGCGCAGCTCGGCGCGTCTCGGCTCTCGCCCTTGTACACGAAATTTTCTTTTATCTGGAGTCGCTCTTCTTCGCTGGAGTGATGGTCAAACCAGAGACCGCAGCCCGGCATGTAGGGCACGTTTGCCAGCACGTCGTTTCCGTCAATCTCGATCTTGCCGTCCTGAACGTCTTTGGGGTGTATGAACTCGAACCTGTCGATGATACCTGCTTCCACAAGCAGGACCGCGCAAGCCAAGCCATCGAAATCGGATCTGGTCACTAGTCGCATGTCGGGACCCTTCTACCTCAGAAAGCAATATTTGAAAATACCAGACCTGATCGTGAGCGGTCAAACAATAGTACTAACAAGGAACGGTTCATGTCGGTTCATCCTGCCTGGGTTTGGACATAATTGAAAACATTACCGCCGCTGCAGTAGCGAACGCGAACGACACGAAACGAACAGAGATGATGTCGTCGAGGCCCGGAATCCATTTCCACGCCGCAGTGGAAACGGCGCCTGTGATCATTGAAGCGAGCACCCCGGCTCCGGTCATTCTCTTCCAGTGCAACGACAGCAGGATCGCCGGTCCGAATGACGCGCCCAGCCCGGCCCAGGCGAGGGAGACCACATCGTAGATGAGGTCGTCGCTCATGCAGGCGAGGTTGAAGCCCGCCATACCCACGCCGATGGTGGCCACACGGCTGAAGAGGACGAGTTGCTTCTGGGTGACACTTCGTTTGAGCACTTTGGAGTAGAAATCTTCCACTATGGTCGAGGTGGCGATGAGTAACTGGCTGTCGGCGGTGGACATCATGGCCGCTACGGCGCCGGCGATCAGTATCCCCGCGATCCAGGAGGGAAAAAGGAAATTGGCCAGGACGGGCAGGATGCGCTCAGGATCGTTTGAGACCGAGGCGACGTCGTTTGCCGGAAGGATACCGTTGTGAACCAGGGTGATCCCGACAATGCCGATCAGGGTTGCGCCGACGTAGGCAAGGAGGGTCCAGGTGATGGCCACCTTGCGCCCGATCTTGATGGCGTCCGGGTTGTTGATTGCCATGAACTTGGTCACCAGGTGGGGCTGGCCCATGTAGCCGAGCCCCCAGGACAGGCCTCCGATGATGGCAGCCGCGCCGGCCCATCCGGTTTTTCCGGAGGTGAGAGATGCGGTATGCCCCGTCGCCTTCATGGCCGCCACCACATCGAGTCCCTCGCTGTTGATGAGGATCAGGCCGACGATGGGCATCAGCACCAGAGTGATGATCATCAGGACGGCCTGGACAACGTCGGTCATGCAGACAGCAGTAAAGCCGCCCATCATAGTGTAGACGATGACTACCAGAGCGGCGAGGAGCATTCCCCAGTGGGCGTCAATGCCGAAAGTGGCGTCGAGCACTTTTCCGGCCGCGATGAACTGTGCCGCGACGTAGAACGAGAAAAAGAAGCAGATGATCAGCATGCTGATCACCCTGACGTGCTGGCCCCATTTCCCGCAAAATTTGTAGAAGTATTCCGGCAGGGTGATGGCGCCGTAGGTTTCGGAGATCACTCGCAGCTTCCGGGCAATCACTATCCAGTAGAAAATTATCCCCAACACACAGCCGATTACGGTCCATATTTCGAGCATCCCCACCGCATACAGTGCGCCGGAGAGACCGAGTATGAGCCACGCGGATTCAGCGGCGGTCCGTTCGGAGAGGGCGATGACCCAGGCGCCCAACTTGCGCCCACCCAAAATGAAATCGTCCTTGGTGGTGTTTTTTCCGAAGGTCCAGACGGCGACGCCGGCGATGAGAACCAGGTAGGCGACAAGGCCCAACAGCGGCGAGTTGAGGAGGTCCATTATTAGGTGTCCTGGATCTCCGCTATCTGTTCGAGGATATCGACAGCCTGGGCATCGTAGATCTTGTTGTCTGCGGCGCGCCCGATACGGATCGAATGTTCCAGGTGGGTCTTTGCCTGGTCATAGTTCTTGCGCTCGAAATGGATACGGCCGAGGAAATAATAGACCTGGATCTGTTCCCAGACGGTATTTCGCTCGTTCGCCTTGATGAGGGCCTGTTCGAGATCCGAGAGCCCTTCGGTGCTGCCGAACTTGAGGGCGTCGATGAAAGACAGGAAGATCTTGTTCAGGTTAACCACCATGTCGAACCCGATATTCTCCGCCACCTCTTGTGACATCTTCAGGTATGAGAAGGCCTTCCGGTAGTCTCCGAGAAGCACGTAATCGTCACCCAGATTGTGGGCGTTGGCGGCTATTTGCTCCTTGATGTCGTATTCCCTGGCGATATCGAGGGCGCGGAGACTGAGGGTGGCCGCCCGTTCGATCTCGCGCAACATGTAGTAGACCTGTGCGTGGGCTCTTTCGAAGACACATCGGGTCTCCGGGGACATGGTGGCCTTGATGAGACTCTCGGCCTCCTTGATGGTAGCGAGCGCCGCCTCGTGTTCTTCTGAGTTGGCGCGTGCCTTGGCAAGCTGGGACATGCAGGTGATCTTGAGGTTGATATCACCGTCATCGGGCCAGAGATCGATGGCCTCCACATAATATGGGATGGCCTTCTTCATGTCGCCCACAATGTTGTACACATCGCCCGCCGTTGCCCGGACCTCGCAACGCAAGGCCAGCTCGCCGATTTCGTCCGCCAGCTCTATTGCGTGCTGGAAATACTGCTCGGATTCGGTGTAGTGATCGGCCCGGGCCTGCAACTCGGCCGTGATCTGCATTATTCGCACGAGCGCCCGCTTGTCGTCGAGCTCCTCGGCAAGCTCCTGTGCCAGTCGCATTTTTTCTATACCCATGGGGATCAACAGGGACTTGACCGCGAGTTGTCCGATGGGGAGGTAGACGGAAAGGATGCGTTCGAGATCGGGTTTGGATACGTTCTCGAGAAGATCGAGCGCCTTGAGGTAGTACTCCAGGGCCGCGCTGTGGGAATAATCATCGGAGACCTTCTTGCCCGCACGGATGAGGTAGTCTACAGCCCTGGCCCTGTCGCCGCCCTCCCCGTAGTGCGTGGCGAGGCGCTCAACGAACTCGTCGATCCGGTCTTCGAACATGTCCTCGATGGCTGCCGCGATGGACAAATGGATCTCCTTGCGATCCGAGAAGATGATTCCATTGTAAACGACGTCCCTGACGAGATCGGATGCAAACGCGAACTCGGCCGATGATATTCGGTTGAGGAGGCCGGCGTCCTTGAGGCCCAGCAGGACAGGCTTGAGGTCGGGTGTCTGAACACCGGTAACCCTGCCCAGGAGGCTGACATTGAAGCGCTGTCCCATGACGGCGGCTCGTTGTATGAGCCCCTTCTGTTCTGTGGGCAGCCTCTTGACCCTCGCGCCGACCAATCCACGAAGGGATTTTGGAAGGTCCACCAGATCGCTTTCGGGGTTGTATGTAACGACCCCGCCCGAGACCGACACGATGTTGTTGGCGGTGAGCGCCTTGATGTACTCCTCGATGTACAGTGGATTTCCGCCACTCTTGAGCGCAACATCCATGAGCAGGTCGTCCGGGGCCTTGCGTACTTCGAGTCGCGACAGGGCGAGTCGTTTGGAGTCGTTTTCTGACAGGGGACCCATGTGGACTTCCTGGAAGTCAGGCTCTTTCTCCCAGCCGTGGGTGAAGCCCGGGCGGGCGCAAAACGCCAACAACAAGGGAAGATGGGTGGTGGAGTGGGAAAGATGATGGATGATGTCCAGGGACTCGGCATCGATGTGATGAAGATCGTCCCAGAAGAAGATGGTCATCTTGTCCGATGACAGGCTCGAGAAGGCGCGAATCAGCGCGGATCTGAGCTGCCGCCCGCGTTCCTCCGGGCTGGCCTCGTGCTCGGCGGCCACTCCGAGGAGTCCGGATACGGTGTCGATCTCCTCCGGTATGAGGCCGAGTTCCTTCAGCCTCTCGATTTTTGATCTGAGCTCCTGTTCCGGCTCGATATCGCCCAATGCAAGGATGGACCTGAACATGGAAGAAACCGCCGCGAAGGGAGTGCCGTGTCGCCAGGGAACGCAGTTGGTTTCGTGCCAACCCACCTTGTGTCCTCCGGCTACCAGGCGTCGCTTTACTTCGTGAAGAATCCGGGTCTTGCCGATGCCGGCGTCTCCGGTGAGCGTCAGTACGCGACCGGATCCATTGCTCACCGTCGCCAGGAGTTCACCTATCTTCTTGAGATAATCTCTTCGCCCGAAGAGCTTGCCGTAGGTTTCAGTTACGGGGCGACGTCCGGTGATCTTGGAGACGACCTGCTCCATGCCCGCCACGTTTGTGGTGGTCACCTCCTCGAACGTGAAGCTGTCCTTCGCGAGTTCCATGCCTGCGGCGGAGGTGCAAACCCATCCGACGCCGCGCTTCGCGAGGTCCCTCGCCGATTGAAGCGCCCTGAAGTAGGTGTCGTCTTCGCGGGGAGTTCCCGAGTATGAAACCACTATCTTGTCAGGGTGGACTCCGACGCCGATCTGGCAATTGGAACTGGTGCCCATCTGCATCAGGAGCGCGCGCTGCAACTTCAGCGCGGTGTCTATGGCATCCTGTGTATCGCGGCCGTCTGCGGCCTCAATGCCGAACAGGGCTACAAGAAGATCGTTGCGGTCTTCCACCAGTGTGCCGCCGCCGTGCGTCAGCACAGTCCCGAGGAGCTTGAGCAAACCCGCAGGTGGAGGAGGTCCGAGCACCTCCACGCCGACCACGGTCACGTCGCGCATCTCCGAGGCCAGACTTCCCGCGCCTGTCGTTGTCGTGGTACTGTCCCCGGAGACCGCCTGCGTCGGAACCTGAACCGAGGTTATCTCTGAGATGTCAAACCCGTCGGGAGTAGCGACGCTGCCGGTAGCGGCGGTGCCCCCCCCGACTGCGGCCACGAGCTTCTGTGCCTCGCCGGAATCATCTTTTCGTTCACTCTCGGGCGCGTCCCTGAGAGTTGACATGAATTCAGACAACGAATGAGCGCCGACACGAGCCTTGACCGAGTAAAGGTACGAGATGAGCGCCTCGTACATCTCCCCGGCATCTACGAATCGCTTGTCGGGGTTCGGGTCCATGGAGGTCATCAATATGCGGCAGATCTCATCGTTCGCGTCCGAACCGTGCTCGGTGTCCCGCGCTCTGGGGTAGTTTCTGGTCTGTATTTTGTGGATGGCATCCGCCGCCTTGAGGCCACGGAACGGATTGTTTCCGGTGATGGCCTCGTACAGCACCACCCCGAGTGAGAAGATGTCAACCCGCCGGTCGTGAGGTTTTGCCAGCGCTTGCTCCGGCGCCATGTACGCGTACTTGCCCTTGACGGACCCGGGTTCTTCCTGGGTCAGGGTGGTCTTCGCCCTCGCGATGCCGAAGTCGGTGATCTTTACCTCGCCCTCCAGCGAAATGAGGATATTGTGTGGGCTGATGTCACGGTGAACTATGTTGAGCGGTTCCAGGTTCTGCCCCCGCCGCCTGTGGGCGTAGTCGAGTCCTTTCGCCACCTCGCTGGCCATGTACGTCGCCAGATCCGTGGGTATCGCATACCCGGAGGCATTGCAGCGCTTGACTAACGCGGACATGTCAAGTCCCTGCACATACTCCATGGCGATGTAGTAGGAAAAACCGACCTTGCCCAGATCGAACACCTGCACGATGTTGGCGTGGTTGAGGGACACGGATATCTTCGCTTCGTCTATGAACATATCGACGAAACGCTCGTTGTCGGTCAACGTGGGGAGGATACGCTTTATGACGAGGAGCTTCTCGAACCCTTCGACCCCGTAGGATTTTGCCTTGAACACCTCGGCCATCCCACCGCGGCCGAGTAGTTCGAGTAACTGGTACTTTCCAAAAATCACTGAATCACAACCTCACGGAAAAAGAATCCGTACTCGAAAACAAATCTGGAAACCTGAATCCCCATGATAAGATAAGGTACGTCATCCTTATGTGGACGCGAGAATCTATAATCGTTCAAAAAAACCGTCAATAAAAAGCTTTCTTAATAATAACGTAGCACTTGTTACGGGAATGTAAATATCCGGCTGAGAAACGATTCAGCATCTGTGTAAAAACCGGTTTAGCCCGGTTTAGCCCTCAAGAGGAATGATAACTCATCACATATGCGAAAAAATGGAATAATCGAATAATAGCAACCAATCAATTATTATTAAGATCCCCCGTCCACACCGGCGTCGGTGACCGGGGCGACGGCGGGACGCACGCAGCGGAAGCCGGTTCCGCCGTTTCCGGTTGCGTCGTTCATTCTGCATCTCGAGGAGATCCTTGTTCCCTTGATGCCGTTCCCGGGACCGCATCCGGTCACACTTCCGCCTTTTAGGATAGGTTTTGCTCCCTCCCTGGGCTGCGGGTCGGTACAACCGCCGGCACACCAGGAGTGGTCGTCGCCGTCGTCCATCCAGTCCAGGACCCATTCATGAGCGTTGTCCAACATGTCGGCAACCTCGTGGGGGCTCCAGCAACCGGATATCGGGCTATCCACATGGAATGGTATCGTGCACGGGGAGAAGCAATTCTCATACGCGCAGTCGCCGTCTTCCCTGCAATCGTAAGTACCCCACCAGCAGGGCTCGATGTCTGTGCCGCACGGGTATTCGTCGAGGGTTTGTCCCCGGGCGGCGGCCTCCCACTGGGCTTCGGTGGGAAGCCGCTTGCCGTGGTGCTCGCAGTACAGCTTGGCCCCCCACCAGGCCATACCTCCGGCGGCGGCGGCATCCGATGGCCTCAGAAAGCAAGTGTGGTCTATAATCATCTGGGTAACGGCGACGGGAAGCTCGTCGAACATTGAGTACCAATGGTACAAACCGTCTCCGTCTCCCATGAAAACAGGAGCGCCGGTATTTGCCCACAAAAGATGGCCGTCGCTTCCCTCAGTGGCAACCAAACCGCCCATGCGAATGTATCCGTCAAACAGCGTATTCAACCAGGGGATCAACTCGTCGTGGGTCACCTCATGCACGTCCACGAAAAACGGACTGAGGGTCACCTCCACCATCGGTCCTTCCTCGGCGTCGCAATCCACGTCGCCTGGTACGCACCCCATAACGTACTTGCCGCCGGGGACGCACAACTCTCCCGCTTGGGGCTCGCCCACGCACGGAATCGTCTCGCCCCAGTCGATATCCGTGTCCGAGTCGGTGTCCGTATCGGTGTCTCCGGTACCGGCATCGGCGGGCGTACTAGAGCTATCGCCGCAGCTCGCGACCCACAGCATAATCGACACCATGGACAAACGGACAATCGAAGTGAAAATGCATTGTTTATATGTTCGATTATTCATCATGCACTTCCGCTTCTCTGCCTTCGACCACGCAGCGACCGTCCTCGCACCAGCCGATGTCGGGACAATCGAAACCGCAGCTTCCGCAATTGTCGGGATCGTCGCTCAAATCCAGGCATTCGATTTCTCCACCCCTTCCGCAGTTGACCGTATCCCCGAGGCAAGGATCGATAACGTCATACCACGCCTCGCACACTCCCTCCTGGCAAAGGGCGCCGAACTCACAGTGGTTCCCGCAAACTCCGCAGTTGAGGCAACTGTTCTCGGTATCTATGCAAGTCTTCACGCCCCACACCCAACAGCAGCTCTCGCCAAAGCCGCACTCCATATCGCAAGGAAGCCTCCTCTTGGGAAGGCAAAGCCCCAAGGTGCATGTTTCGTGGTCGCCGCACGTGTCGCCCCAGAGCCCACAGTACTCGTTGTCTACGAGAATCGCCTTGCACCTGGGATTGGTCCGCCACCACCAGTTGTCCGACACGCAGAACATATCTTCAGGACACTCGGTTTCCCAGCAGCTATAACCCAGACCACGCGCGCAGACGCCTTCCAGGCAAACCTCGTCCCACTCACAGACCCTGTCGCAACCTCCGCAGTTTTCCTCGTCGCTTCCGAGCAACTGGGTACAAACCGCGACGTCGTTGTCGTCGAGGCAGCAGGTCTCTCCATCGCTGTCGCAGTCATGTCCGCAGGAGGCCCTTCCGGGGTTGTACTGTGAACAGTCGTCGGTGCCCGGCTCGCAGAGATACACTTTACCGTGCAGAGGACCGTCGTCACGCATGAGGTACCCCTTGTACGGCCCGTTTCGCTCGACGAGTCCGGCCAGGTCGACCGCCAACCCGCCATGGTAAGGGGATCCGTAACCCACTTGCACGCCCTGGTCATCGACGGCTATCTCTCCGGTATTGTCACGCAATATGAACCACGCGTTTTGAGATGTAATATCGATACCCTCGTCCGGCAGGAAGTACAGGTGCCCTCCCTGTTCGATTCCTTCGAGGGTCGGCATGTACGCTCTCGTTTCCCTTGCAGCCGTATCGACAACTGCGAAGTGCCATGGTGAAACAGCCATTTCCCATGGCCACTCGGCGGCCCAGGGCTCCGGAATGGGCGGACCGAGCATGTTAGTCGTACTCGAAAGACCGACCGTCACTCTGTACGGAAAAGACTGGGGATCGATGTCGTCGTTTTTCAACAACACTCTGACCGACCGGCCTCCCGCCATCATAGTAATAACTTCCCCGGGCAGTATGACATCCAAGCCGTCCCCAATGATCACATCGACCCAATTAGTCAAGTCCTCATAGCCGAGATAGAAGAACGGAGCAGAACCGAGCACGACGGGTCGCCGGATCTTGGCTTTCAGGCCTTCAACGGGAGTGCCGATGATAAACGAGCCGGTGGAGCAGTTGTTGACTACCTTCAAGTTCAGGGTGTGAGCGTAGGAATCCGAATTGAAAGAGGCGCTCGCCTTAACCTCCAGCGTATCTATGTCCTGAACCGGGTTGCCGAGGGTGTCGGCGTCCCTGTGCAGGGTACGCGGCAATAATGCGGATTGATCGTCGTTGGAGAGTTCCACCCATTGGACGGTTTCAAAGCCAGGCGCCCCCTCCCACAGATCCTCGATTTGACCCGATATGCAATCGAATGTATCGTCGCACATCCCATCCACGCAAAGGGCGTCGTGCAGGCACATTTGCTGATCCAACGGGTCCAACCAGCACTCCTGGCAAACGCCTTTGACCATAATGTTTCCCACATCCCTGCATTCGAATCGATCGTTCGCGAACGGCAAACCTTTCTGGCAAAAAACATCAGAGTCCAGCCCGTTGGGGATCGAGGATCCGTACAGGCAGTCCAGCACCTTGAACTTCATAATCACCTTGTCGTTTGCGCTGGTGTCGTTTTCTGTGCTGGGCGCGGGGGGGGCGACCTTGGCCGTTACCCTGTACGTTTCTCCCGCCACAAAGTTAAACTTCCTGGAAAAGGTTCTGCGCTCCATGCTATGCATCGAAAACCCCTCGCCGTTGAACATCCAGTCGTTCGCTCCCCATCCGCCGCTACCGGTTTGAGTATTGGTAAAAACGTCCAAGGACCCCTGAATGTTACCCACTGCGGGAAATACCACCGGATAATCCGCCGTGGCGACTTCGGTCGTGACGGTCCAGTATCCCGCCGGGATGACTATCTCGGCCGTGGGATCATTGCCTATCTCAGTCCATCTCAACTCGGATTGCTGCACGCCGCGTCCGTGACCGTCATGGATTTTTAGGCCGACCACGGCGGCATCGCTGCGAGAGGGCTGAATTGGAAGGCCGGTTCCAAAATGGAATACCACGCCCGGATTATGCGCCTGGTCCGCCAGGTAGGACATCAACCCCTTTGCTCCCTCCACCTGGTTTATAGTCATCAGCGTGGAACGGGGACGGCAGCCCTGCTCCTTCGTACTTGTGGAATCGCAACCCAACAACTCGCCGAACGAAACGGGGGTTGTAGGGTAAGTGGATTCCCAGTCTTTGGAGCCGAGCTCCCAGGTAAAAGAAGAAACCGCGCGCAGCGTGCCGTTGTCGAAATTATCGTACGTGGGATTTACACCGGGGAGAGTCTCGATACCGCCGACAGTGGTAGGCTTATTCGCGGTCCATCCAGGGAGCTGACCGGACCCGCCGCTGCCGGACGGAATCGGATCCAGCGTGGTGACAACCAAACTGATTCTGCAAATTGATGACATGATGCCCTCCCTGGTTGTTTCGCGTTTACTTCTTGGTGCGATAACAACACAGCAGAATATTGTTATCTCACGATCTTAAGATGCGGGGAGGTCCGAATAAAGATCCGCTGTGATGGCTGATTTGCAGACAAGTTATGAGAGCGTGAGTAGGCGCGATATGGGAAATCAGGCGGGGTGAACGAGAACAAACAGGTCTATTTGCTCTTTGCGATGGCCGCGAGGAGGGTGAGGGTGAACTCGAAGATTCTTGCCACTGTCGAGATAGAAACGCGCTCATCCGGCGAGTGCGGGTTCTCGATTGTGGGGCCGAACGAGATCATTTCCATTCCGGGGTTCTTCTCGCCGATTATTCCGCATTCCAGGCCGGCGTGAATGGCGGTGAGTTCCGGTTCCGCACCGTACTTCTCCGTCCAGGTTTTCCTGGTAAAAGCCAGCAGTTTGGACTTCATATCGGGCTGCCAGCCGGGATATCCCTCGCTGGGTTTCACCGTTGCTCCCGCGAGCTCTCCAATGGCGGTCAGGCGCTCGATCACGGCGTTTATCGCCGATCTGTTGGGCGATCTCGACGCGGTGAGCATGGTCAGAGCGTCGTTCTCGGTTCGAACGCGGGCCATGTTCGATGAAGTCTCCGGCAGTCCTTTGAGATCACGCGACATGGCCAGCAAGCCGTGGGTCACGGCTATCACCATCCCGATGGCTTTTTGGGTGGAGTCCTCCGTTAAAACGGTGGAGGGGAGGTCCGTGGGTGTCACCACCAGGTCCAGGTCGGGCTCGGCCGACGCGAACTCGGATCGGAAGCCCTTCAGTTGTTCCGCGAAGACGGCCTTCACACTGTCCACATCGCCTGCGGGCAGCTGAATACTGGCGGTCGCCTCACGGGGAATAGCGTTGTGCTTGTCGCCGCCTTCGATGGAGATCAGGTTGATCTTCGCGATGCCCATCCCGGCGTTGATAGCCCGCGATAATAGGCGAATGGCGTTGCCTCTGTTTTGAATGATGTCCAGTCCGGAGTGTCCCCCGCGCAGTCCCTTCAGCACGAGCTCTAGACCTGTGTGGCCGGGGGTGGAGTCTGTGCGCGTGATCGGCAGGGAAAGATTGCAATCACGCCCGCCGGAGCACCCGACGTAAATGACGCCGTCCACTTCAGCGTCGAGGTTGATGAGCATCTTGCCCGTGACGAAACCCGGTTTGAGGTTGTTGGCGCCGTTCAGGCCGGTCTCCTCGTCGGTGGTGAACAGGAGCTCGATGGGGCCATGTACCGCATCCGGCATTTCCATGAGAGCCAGGCCCATGGCCACGCCGATGCCGTTGTCCGCGCCGAGGGTGGTGCCGTCCGCGGTGATCCAGTCACCGTCGCGCACGAGCACAATGGAGTCTTTTTCGAAGTCGAATTCCGTGTCGGAGTTCTTCTCGCACACCATGTCTATGTGACCTTGAAGCACCACGGTCGGGGCGTCCTCGAGGCCTGGAAATGCTTTGATCCTGATGACTATGTTACCGACCTCGTCCGTAACGGTCTTGCATCCCTGAGCCTCTGCCCATGAGACGATCGCTTTTCCGAGTTGTTCCTCGTTTCGCGATCCATGAGGGATTTTTCGGATCTCGTCGAAGTACTTCCAGACCAGCTTGGGCTCGATTGATTCTACGGAATAGGACATCTGGTTTCTCCTTGTAACCTGAATTTTCGGCGGGTCCTTATACACCTGTTTCCCGGTGTCGGGCAATCATGGATGGATCACGGTTCCGTCCTCGCAAATGATACAGTCGCGAACATCGCTTGAAACTCTTGCGCGGGGCATGACCACCGAGCCGTCCACGGTGACGCCGGCCTTGATATGCGCTCCCTTTCCGATCACCGTGCCGTTTACCAGTCGGCACCCCGGCTCGTCGGAGGCTTCCGGATCCACTTGGAAGGCATCCGGGGGAGGGGAGTAGCCCCTGATTGAAGAACGACCGCATACCAGGGCGGTGTTGGCCTCGATGAATGTCTGCGGTGTTCCGAGATCGCAAAAAAAATGATCGTCGACCGCGCCGTAAAGGGCAGCGCCTTTTTTCACGAGAGGTATGTATGTTTTACGAACGATGCAACCCTCGTCCGGAAGGAGAGGGAACAGCTCCGGTTCGATGAGGTGTACGCCGGTGAACATGTGGGTTCGCGGTCCAAGTTCGGCCGATCCCTCCCACACGAGCCGTCTGATCATATCGCGGTCGTCGAGGCCCACGGGTCCGTGTTTTTCTGCGTCGGGATCGCGTCGCACCAGGAGCGTGGCGAGGGCGCCGTTGCTCCGATGGGAGGCCAGCGCGGCGTCGATGTCCGGCGTGAAAAGCACATCCCCGTTCACCACGACCACGGTTTCGTTTCCGAGCAGGCGAGCGGCGTTCTTGATCCCCCCGCCGGTGCCCAGGATCTTTTCTTCAAGGGTGTACTGAATGTTTACCTGCAGATCCGAGCCGTCGCCCAGGTGATCCATTATCGGTTTCGGCAGGTGGTGCAGGTTGATCACCAGATCCCGTATTCCATGGGTCTTGAGGTGTTCGATCACACGAACAATATTGGGAACACCCACGACGGGGATCATGGGTTTGGGGATGGTCTCGGTAAGCGGCCGCAGCCTCGTGCCGAAACCCGCAGCGAGAATCATTGCTTTCATTTTGGATTATACTGTGCCGGGAAAGCGCAGGCCGGCGAGGAGACCGAGCAGTCTTGCCGCGAGGCGCACGGAGGAGTCATCGTACCGGCCGGGCATCAACTCTGCGATATCGGCGGCCACCACATTCTTTGTGGCGAAGAGATGCTGCAGGAATGCCACCGACTGGTACCAGCCCGGTCCTCCGGGTTCCGGAGTGCCGACGGCGGGGACGTCGGCCGGGTCGAAGTAGTCCAGGTCGATGGTAAGGTAAATGTGCTCGGGAAGGTCGGCCAGCTTGCCGTACCAGTCCGTGTCCGCCATGACGTCTCGCGCCGTAACGATGGGCAGAGAGTTGTCCCTGATGTAAACGGCTTCATCTTCGCTCATGGATCGAATGCCCACGCCCATGGTGGGACACCCCATATCGATGATACGCCTCATGACGCAGGCGTGGCTGAGGGGGTTGCCATCGTATGTGTCACGGAGATCCGCATGCGCATCCATCTGCACCACGCCCACATTGTTCCGGGAATGCGCCGCGCGAACAGGCCCGAGGGAGATGGTGTGTTCGCCGCCGATGCAGATGGGAAATCCGCCTCCGTCCAGGATTTCACCCACCACACGTCCGGCGACCGCCTGCTGTATTCTGGCGTCCACGAGCTCCGGTCCGTGGGGGCGGATCGTCGATCGCGGGATCCTTCGCAGGGGGTCGCGGGCGAGATCAAAGTTGAACGAGTCCAGGCGGTCCAGTTCGTTGAGGACAGCGTCGGGGCCGTGGATGGCGCCCTTGCCCAGGGTGGTACTCACCTCGAATGGAAGAGCCACGAGGCCCAGGTTGGTGGGCTGGTCTGACATCACTCGCTGAGCCCCAGGGCCAGCAGGCCGGCAACTCGCAAGAGAACCTGCGATCCGAGCAGGGCCGATGGTGACCTTGGTTGTACTGTTCCGGTTCCCACGAGATCCGCAGCGGCCACGCCGGGACCTTCGAAGATCATTTCGATGATGTCCATGAGGTCGTACCAGCCCAGTCCCCCGGGTTCGAGGGAACGAGTGGTTTGCGCCGTCGCGGGGGACAGCACGTCCAGATCGATGCTCAAATGTACCGGGTCGGTGATGCTCTCGATCGCCCGGGCGATGAGGTCTTTCTGATTGGCGAGCGCGGTCGCTGTGAGGATGGTGACGTTGCCGGGTATCCCCTTGAAGGCGTTGGCCGTGGCTGCCCTGACACCTGCCAGCACGGATGTGTTTCGGCTGAGCAGAGAGGTTTCGTCGATCTCGACGCGACCGACCTTTCCCCACAACGCGACGAGAGGGCGATCTGTACAGTGCGCTTCGGTGACCCGGCGGTCCTCGCCGATGATGATCGGGAACATTCCCCGGGCGCTTGCTTCACGCGCTTTTTCCACCGCCATTGTGACGGGGTCGTCTCCTCCCACTGCCTCGGCGTACGTGCCGATGTCGAGCGGAGAGAGACCCACCTGCATCTCGAAGAGCTCCACGAATCGGGACGCATCGGCGATGGCCATCGGGCCGGAAGCGCGACCGATCTCCGCGGGGTCGCCCCGGGAGGCGAAGAGGAGCGCCAGGTAAGCGTCATTCCATGAGGCGCTGGTGTTGGCATATCCGAAATCGATAATAAGAGTCATGAATCCCCTACGGGAGGAGCACGGCCATGGCCACGACGGTGGTCCACAGCCCGTTCTTGTTGCCCCTCGCGGTTTGTGTGATGCTTCTCGTATTGACTATCCGTCCGCTCATGCGGAAGATCTCTTTTCGTTCATCGTAGTCCTGATCGGGATCAAATTGAATACCCAGAGTTGTTGCCAGCATCGAGGCGGCCAGATCCTCGGCGTAATCGCTGACCCGTTCCTTGGTTTCGCCGAAGGAGTGGTGCTCACTCAGGTATCCGTACTGGCCCGGATCCGACGGGCGAGCCAGCCCCACGGAGGCCGCGCAAAGCCTGTTGGGTTCGTTGGTATCCGCGCGGGCCTGCACGACGAAGGTGATCTGGCCGGGGCTCAGAGCATTCAGTCCGCGTGATCTCGCAACGATAACGGCCCGGGGAGGCAGAATGCTCGAAACCTGAACCAGGTTCAGGTGCGCCACGCCGGCCTTTCGTAGAGCCATTTCATAAGACTGAAGCTTCTGGCGATGGATGCCCACTCCTCGGGTGAAGAATACCTTGGTTGGAATGAACGAATTGGCCAGCAAGTCCTCACCTGATCCCATGTTACGCTTGTTCTACTAGTATCCTTTAGACCCAAGATCGCCAGGGGGGAAGTATTACTTTTCGAGCGGTGATCGTGTCAACCAAGTAGTTGCGCTGGAACTATCACCCGGGTCATGCTGTCCAGTACAAAGAAAGGGCACGATGACGAGTTCGTGACGTGTCCGCATTCGCCCTGCTGGGCTATGGCGAGATCTTGGACTTCCGACCTTGGATGCCTTGCTACTGCCGGTAGCTTGGGGGTATACACTTGGGACAGGAGGCCAGCGGTGAATATTGCATCCATGATCATGTCGGTGCTCGCACAAGTGGATCCCCCGGCGGTTCCGGCGACGAGCAGTCCGATCGAACTCGATGTCTGGAAGTGGGTGGTCATCATCGGAGCGGGGGCGGTCATTATTCTGTACGCCGTCAAGCGAATCTCGGAGGTCGTCGTCAACAAGAAGACAGATGACATGATACGCAAGGTAGTGGGTGATGACGCAGTCGGTGAGAACGTCGACCTGGACGACCTCGAAAAGATGAACAAGGATCTCGATCAGTAGTTCCCATCTCGGAATAGAAGGTTCGAAATGTCGCAATTTGTCGTCGTCTCTACAAACTCGAGGTCCAATCTCGGTTGTATACTGCTTCCCTTCGAATCTGTCCTGGAGCTTCCCGCGGTCGGATCCGGCGGATGGGGGCTGGGGTACTACAACCGGGGCGAACTGCTCTCCAGGGTTGAACCGAGGGATCGCGGCGAGTCTTTTCAGGTGATGGAGAGGATCGGCGACATCGAGGCAGAGGCGTTCATCCTTCATACCAGAACGGCAACCATCGGCTCGGTGCGTCGGGAAAACACCCACCCCTTCCGTTTCCAGAACTGGGCGTTTGCTCACAATGGAACAATGGAAGGTTTCGATGACTACCGCGAAAAGATACTCGAGGCCATGCCCCCGT
>JAUVAN010000024.1 GCA_030591725.1 Deltaproteobacteria bacterium | reverse complement strand
CTTCTCTGATACTGTTTATGGAATTATCAAGATTAGCTGAGGCATCCTGCAGAAAATTTACAGCTTCATCAATATTTTTGTTATCATTCTTAAATCGTCGGTGACGCCATCGAGAGCGGTCTCCTTCTTTACGAGGGCGAGGAGGAAAACTATTTCCTCCTGATGACCGAACCACCGAAGAGGCAGGCCGTTGTGGAGACACTGCCGCGCGAGTACATCTTCATACTGGATGTCTCCGGTTCCATGGGCGGCTTCCCGCTGGAAGTCTCCAAACGGTTGATCGCGGACATCCTGGACGATCTGGGCCCTGACGACTACTTCAACGTCCTCATGTTTGCGGGTGGAAGCGCGGTGCTTAGCGGACACTCCCTTCGCGCCACGGCAAAGAACGTGGATCGTGGAAAGGACTGGGTCAATTCCCATTACGGCGGAGGTGGCACCGAGTTGTTGCCCGCCCTGCGAAGGGCCCTTGCCTTGCCCCGGCACGAAGGAACTTCGCGAATAGTCTCCGTGCTGACGGACGGATACATCACCGTTGAAAAGAAGGCGTTCGAGATCGTCTCCAACAACCTGGGCAGGGCCAACCTGTTCGCATTCGGCATTGGAACGTCCGTCAACCGGGAGCTCATCGAGGGGCTCGCGCGGGCGGGTATGGGTGAACCGTTTGTGGTCATGAACGAGCGCGAGGCCGCCACGGAGGCGAAACGATTTCGCAAGTACGTCTCCTCTCCGGTTCTCATGGAGATCGATGTGGAGTTCGAGGATTTCGACGCGTACGATGTGGAGCCCCTCGAGATTCCGGATCTGTTCGCCAGCCGTCCGGTGATCCTGTTCGGCAAGTATCGCGGCGCCGCTACGGGTTTCATCACCGTGGAAGGAGTAACCCCGATCGGTCGCTGGAGCGGGGACATCGCCCTGAAGAACCTCGAGCCATCGAACGACAACGAGGCCATAAAATTGCTCTGGGCCCGACACAGGATCCGCTCCCTCTCCGATGAAGATGCGGTGTTCAACAACAAGGAAAACAAGAGGGAGATTATTCGGCTCGGTCTGGATCACAACCTGCTGACCGCCTACACCTCGTTCGTTGCGGTGGATACAAAGGTTCGCGCGAACGGCAAAAAGAAGAGGACCGTGAGACAACCCTTGCCCCTGCCGCGGGGCGTATCGGACAGGGCGATCGGCGCACGCCCCTCCAGCGCGATCGGCGCTCTCATGGGGAATCAGGTGGGATCCAGTTTCGGATACGGTGGTCTCGGGCTGAGAGGCACGGGTCGCGGCGGAGGCGGTACCGGCGCGGGGACCATAGGGCTGGGGAGCATGGGTACCATCGGTCACGGTGCGGGCGGTGGTTCAGGGTCAGGATACGGTCGCGGCTTGAGTGGATCGAGCGGGCAAAAGGCCGCCCCCAGGGTTCGCGCGGGCAAGGTGACGGTCAAGGGATCCCTGGACAAGAACGTCATCCGGCGAATCATTCAGCGGAACAACAACCAGCTGAAGTACTGCTACGAGAAGGTGCTCGCCACCGACCCGAAACTGAAGGGCAAGGTGGTGGTGCGATTTGTTATCGACGCGAACGGCAAGGTCACTGCGGCCTCCATCGTCTCGTCGACCGTCTCGAGTCCGAAACTGGAGGCGTGTCTCCTCAAGACGATCAAGAGGCTAACCTTCCCGTCAGTGGCCGGCGGCGGCGCGATCGTCGTCAATTACCCCTTCATATTCCAGACGGCAAAGTAGATCAGGATTGGTTTACTGTTGGTTTGCGGGGAAAACAGTTTTTAACTACGCTTCCGAGGTTGGAAACCAGCGCTTAAGCGTTGTCGTGAATTTTTCAAAAGAAGAATCCACGCAAGAAGACAAACTTACGCGTTCCGCTAGAATACCATAAAGTCGCGCCGAACGAGGTTTTCTCGCATTGCGCAGGCAATTCTCCACTGCGGCTTTTGGATCGAGTGGTTTAGTTTCTCCGGGTCTCAGCAAGCCTTCCTTTGCGAGATGCCTTTTCAATGCGACTAGATCCTGTCCGAATCCAAGAACATCGGCAACGTGAACGGAGTCGGCCCATACCCAGATGTCGAGTTCCGGCTCAATGACAATGCAGGTGATTTGTGCTTTTTTCCATCCGTTCCGAACCAAGCGTTGTTCGATTTCGTGTTCGATTTCGTTCGCGGATTGAAAATCCTTTCCGCTTCCGTGGTGATCGAAGATAACCATGGCATGTGCATGGGTTCTTAGATGTGATCTCAACAGTGTGTCTGCCTCGCGACAACAGCCGGAATCCCGCATCGAATGACGCACAGTATCGAAAGTGACTGATCGGATTTGGAGACTTTCCCGGCGGTTGTTGATCAGTGTCTTCACCGCGTTTTCGGCATCCAGATCCGCGAGAAGAACGATAAGATCTCTTTTCACCATCAACCAAGCACTCCCGACGCATAGAGGACGCTCAGTTCGATATCACCTTGCCAGTCGTGCAAGGCGGGATGTTCGTTTCCTTGGACAATATCTGTTGCACCATCATCCGTCTTTTTGAAACACAGAATGTTGTTGGGTTTGGCACACCCGAGAATCACGGGGGAATGCGTGGCCACAAGTATTTGGGCTGAATACACGGAAGAGAGTGACTGGTACACGGTCTCCATCGCCTGAGGGTGAACGCCGTTTTCGGGTTCTTCGATCAAGTAGACACCTTCAAATTTTGTGAGATAGGCGGGAAGTGTCAATGCGAGCATCCGCAGAGTACCGTCGGACGCCATCCAGGAAGGGATATCAAGGCCGTTGTTGTATTGAAGTTTCAGGTAGCGATGCCGCCTGTCCGGCTCCTCAATTGTGGATATGTTCTTTAAATCAGGTAGTGCCGTTGCAAGGTGCTCTATCCATTGGCGAAAAATCTCGGGGTTTTCCATGTGCAAATTGTGGACAACCCATGGAAGATTCGAGCCATCGGTGCGGAAGTCGAATCCCTGGCCCGGGGGGCTACTCTCCCGTAGGCGGAGACTGTTCAGCATCAGAGACTGCGTTCCCGAGATCAGCATATTTCGAAGCCATGTTGACACGGGGAAGTTTTTCTCGTCTTCCGGCATGTTGCCCAGTGCC
This sequence comes from Deltaproteobacteria bacterium, assembly GCA_030591725.1. Lineage (GTDB taxonomy): Bacteria > Myxococcota_A > Polyangia > JAAYKL01 > JAAYKL01 > JAUVAN01. The sequence goes on along the minus strand of JAUVAN010000024.1, from coordinate 16,933 downwards.
GATTTCTTCGGACCCAGGCGAAATGACGGAGCCCATCCCCCTTTTCCGCGCTTGGTAGACACCTCTGAATAGAAGTTGTCATTTCCATCGTACACCTTGCGCACCACGCGCTTCCCCGGGCTTACGAGTTTTCCGGACAATATGGTTTGTGGTGGGTCCGATTTTAAGGGGAACAAGGAGACCTGGCGGGGCTTCGGTTCGGCACCGGTCATCAGAATAACCTGCTCATCAAAAATATGAATGTCGTTCTCGGCATTGGCCATACCGATCGAAATTTCGTAGCGGACAGTGTCATATTCAGAACTTGGTAGCTGTTTTCTTCGACCTTCGGGGATAGACCATTCCACCGCGAATTCAAAACGATCGCCGTGACGGCAAAAGAGCAGGTCGTGGAAGTCCGTGCTGCGTTTTGCAATGGCCGATTCAAGGCCATCGGAAAGAAGATCTCCTAAAAATGCCACTACATCCAGGAAGGTCGTCTTTCCGCTAGCGTTGGGCCCTACCAGAATGTGGAAGTTCTGAATCTTCTGATCGATGTAGCTCAGACAGCGATAATTCAAGGCTTGTATTCGGCTGATCATCGGAGATCTCCCAGGTTGTTTCTACACATTGTCATCTTGCTGGATAATGGCAAGGAGATTAGCCTGTTTTCAAGGGGCTATCACTCTTGTGAGGCCGCAATGAGGCGCGCGATATCCTCCATGGAGGGGGTCCAGTCATCATTGCAAATGGAGGAGATGTAACTCAGTGCCCCATATTTTTCGTTGGCCAGTTGGACGTAACGACGTCCCGGTTGGGCCTCGGTCACGGTGCCGGTGCACGCGTTCTCGAAATACCAGGTGTCGGTGCCCACGATGTTCGGCTTGACCACCGGGACCAATTCCATGTTCGGGTGATCGAGGCAATCGCCCAGGGTATCGCCGGCGCCTTCACAAACAGCCACTTTGGGCACGCCGGTGATAGCCGCGAAGACCACGCTGTTGGGAGCGGTTTTTAGCGCAGCGTACGCAGTGTAATAGTGCTCGACGTCGTACAGGTAGCCTTGATTGTTTCCACAAGCGAGATGTAGCTTGGATATACCGCTCTGATCCTGAACCTCGTCGGAGGCGAACAGGGCCGGGCCGTCCTCTATTGAGCAGTCGGAATTGTCGCTGACCACCAGGATGGCCAGGAGGGCGTCATCTCGAACGAAGACTTGCTGGTCGGGCCGGGTCAACGCCACCGCAGCAGCCTGAAGCGATTGCTCGTAGCCGCAACCCCAGTTTCCCTGATCCGCCAGACACGCCATCTCGAACGCCATGACCGCGTTGGGGGAGATCTCCGTGGTCTCGGACCAGGTGGTGAAGCCCATGTCCGGACAAATCTGGTCGGCGCCGTCTCCACCGGGCGCCTGACAGGTGCCGATCTCATCAGAACTGGTCACGCTGCAGGTCCAGCCGGTGGGGCACTGTGCATTGGAGCCGTCGCACGGGATCGCGTTGTGCTCGATGTTGACGGTTGTGCCGGTGTCGTATGTCTGAAACACACCGTTGTCGCCTGACGGGGAGCACGGGTTTGATCCCGGCCAGCCGTCGCCATCCGTGTAGGGATTTCCTCCCCAGGACAGGCTCATGTCCGAGGTGATGACGGCGATGCGAATATCGTCCACGCCGGGGTACGGCCAGTCCGGGAGTGGATAGATCAGCGAATTGACCAGGGGGAAGAATGCGGTGGCCAGGATCTCCTGTTCCTCCGCCATGGACATGGAGTTGTTCACGACAACCAGCATATCCACACCATCGAAACCGCCGTAAGTATCAGAGTCGGTGTCCGAGTCGCCGTCCGAATCACCGTCTGCGCCACCGTCCGCCAGGTCTTGCATTTTATTACAAGATCCGATCGCGATTGCGCACATCGCCAAAACACTCACCAGTAAAAGGGGGTTAACGCGGGTCATTGTTGTGAGATCGCGATCAGGCGCGCGATCTCCTCCATGGCAGGGCCCCAGTCAGCGTTGCAAATTGAGGAGATGTAACTCAGCCCCCCAAACTCCTCGTTGGCCAGTTTGACGTAACGACGTCCCGGCTGGCCCTGTGTCACGGCGCCGCGGGTACACGCGTTCTCGAAGTACCAGGTGTCGGTGCCCGAGCTGTTTACCTTGACCACCGGGATCAGCTCCATGTCCGGATGATCGAGGCAATCGCCCAGGGTGTCGCCGGTGCCCTGACAAATATCATCCATGGGCACGCCGACGATGGCCGCGAAGACTACGCTGTTGGGAGCGGTCTTTACTCCGGTGTACGCAGTGTAATAGTGCTCGATGTCGTACAAAAAGTCCGGGTTTTCTCCGCAAGCGATATTCTTCATGGATATGCCGCTCTCATCCTGGATCTCGTCAGAGGCGAACATGGCCGGGCCGTCCTCCATGGAGCAGTCGGACTCATCGCTGACCACCAGGATGACCAGGAGGGCTTCTTCTCGAACGAATGCCGCCTGGTCGGGGCGGCTCAGCGCCGCCGCCGCGGCCTGAAGCTGCTGCTCGAAGCCGCAGCCGGTGGTTCCCTGATCCGCGAGGCACGCCACCTCGAACGCCATGGATGCGTTGGGGGAGCTCTCCGTGGTTTCGGACCAGGTGGAGTTCAAGCCTGGACAAGTCTGGTTGCCCCCTTCACCGCCGGGGGCCTGGCAGGTGCCGATCTGATTTGAATCGGTTTCGCTGCAGGTCCAGCCGGTAGGGCACTGTGCATTGGAGCCGTCGCATGGGATCACGTCGTGTTCGATGTTGATGGTTGAGCCGGAATAGTATGTCTGAAACACACCGTTGTCTCCCGTCGAGGAGCACGGGTTTGTTCCCGGCCATCCGTCGCCCTCTGTGTAGGGTTGTCCGCCCCAGGATAATCCCATGTCCGAGGTGACGACGGCGATGCGAAGATTATCCACACTGGGCCAACTCCAGCCCGGTAGCGGATTGACCAGCGAATTCACCAGGGGGAAGAACGCGGTGGCCAGGATCTCCTGCTCCTCCGCCATGGAAATGGAGTTGTCCACGACAACCAGCATATCCACGCCATCCAGACCGCCGAAGGGACCCGTATCGCTATCGCCGTCGGAATCGCTGTCCGAATCGCTGTCCGAATCTCCGTCTGCGCCACCGTCTGCCAGGGCTTCCACGTGCTTACAAGATCCGATCGCGATCAGGCACATGAGCGCAACGCAAAATAGGAAAACCGTCTTTTTCATCACCCCCTCCGTTTCATCCGGACAAATTCCGAACCCTTGCTCAATATAACTATATTACGATGTTTCTGCCTTGTTTGCTTGCGAAACTCATTCTTGCGAAATAAGTTCGGTTACTCCATCCATCACGTTGTTTGTGGTAATATTATAACTGGAGTCAATTTGGGTTCTACATTTGAAGGAAAAGGCACTGTTGTGCGGGCGATTTTTCTCTGGCTGATAATAGCGCTTCAATGTTTCGCCGGATGCGCAAAGATTGAAACTGGCGACAATCCGGTCGACTCCGGCACGAACGCTGATGCCGGCGAAGACGCGGGTCCCGACACCGGCACGGACACAGACACGGACACAGACACGGACACAGACACGGATACGGACACGGATACAGATACGGACACTGATACTGATACAGATACGGACACGGATACTGACACAGATACAGATACGGACACGGACACGGACACGGACACTGATACTGATACGAGCGTCTGCGGGGACGGCGCGACCACGGGAACCGAGGATTGCGACGATTCCGGCGAGTCCGCTACCTGCGACGATGACTGCACTTTCGTCTCTTGCGGGGACGGAAACACCAATACCTCTGCGGGAGAGACTTGCGACGATTCCGGCGAGTCCCTTACCTGCGACGACGACTGCACTGCCGTCTCTTGCGGGGATGGGAACACCAACACCACGGCCAGCGAGGATTGCGATGACTCCGGCCAGTCCCCAACCTGCGATGACGACTGCACCTTCGTCTCCTGCGGGGACGGAAACACCAACACCTCCGCAGGCGAGGATTGCGACGACATGGGCGAGTCCGCCACATGCGACGACGACTGCACCGCGGCCGTATGCGGCGACTGGACCGTAAACACGACGGCGGGAGAGCAATGCGACGACGGCCCGCCGGCAAATGGTGACGGATGCGACGTCAACTGCCAGCTGGAGTGCACGGCCTCCTCGATATCAACGGTCTATGCCGGGGCCAATATCTTTCACGGCAACATGTTCGACATCACCGCGATAAACGATATCATCGTCCACACTTTTGATGTCAATGTGGCGTCTGGAAACCATGTGATTGAAATCCATTACCGTTCCGGATCGTATGTGGGTTACAACACCTCCTCGACGGGCTGGACTCTGGGCGGCTCGGCAGCGATAACCAGCGCTGGTATTGGGTCGGGCACGGCGGTACCGGTGGACATCAACCTGATCATGACGGCGGGCCAGACATACGGTTTCTACGTCACAACTCAGGGCACATCCATGAACTACACCACCGGCGATCTTATCGTGGCCAACAGCGATCTGTCGTTCAATTTCGGTCACGGCGGCGCTTACCCGTTCAACCTGACGAGCACCGTCAGATCATGGAACGGCACTGTTCACTACGGGGCGTGTGATTAAATCAGAATAGAACCGAGGAAAACACCAGGGCCAGCAGGCCGCCTGGAGAACCCGCGCTCCCCACCATCCCGCAGTTGCAGGAATCCGAGTCTGAGTCGCCGCCGCCATCGGCTCCCGCATCGTCGCCCCCAGTGTATCCGGTGACTGTCATGTTTATGGATAGCGCCCTGGCAAACCCCGGCGGTCCGAGAACCACCAGCGCGGTCTCAATAGTCGATCCGTCGGTCGGGTCCCATCCGGCCTTGTCGAAGGTGAACGTGACCTCAACCTCCGTATCGTCCAGGAGATTTCCCTGCGCGGGATCTACGCTCAGCCATCCGATGCTCTCCGGGATGGAGATGCTGAACGGAACCTCTCCTGAACCCGCAGAATGCTGGATTGTCACGGTCTGGGTTGGGGAGGCATCCGCTGTCCAGTCCAGGGTCGTAACGATCTGATCGGGCTGGACCTCGAACGATCCGGGTACGTCCGCCGGATCGACGGTGATCCAGGACGTCATTGCCTGCCCGATTCCGGCCTCGCCTCGTTTGATCTCGAAGAAGCCGTCGTTTCCCCACAGCGGCCCCCAGCTGTTCTTGACGTACCAGCTATCGTTGGCGTCGTTCCAGCCGACGATGGCGATGGAGTGTCCCCCCAGCTCCGCCGAGCTTGGGCCGGGCACGTAAACACCTCCCGAGTACGCCTGGAAGTCCGCGTATACTGTCATGGAGGTTCCAACAGGGCCGTAGCTCAGCGCGTTCTTCATCTGAAGCACTGTCGGTGTGGAACTTAGATTTCCATTCGCCACCCAGTCCCAGTCGGACGCCACGAGGCTTCGCTCCAACACGTCCTCGCAGCCATCGTCGTGGCAGTCTCCGTCGGACTGCGTATAGGGGTGACACAGCTCGTCCGGAACTCCCCGGATGCCGGCGTAGTTCAACGCTACGTTGGCCCCCATCCCACCGCTTTCGCAGGTGACTTCCGTACAATCCAGCAGGTTCTGCTCGGATAGATCCCAGTCCAGATCCGGATCCTGCGCCGAAACGTTGATGGCGCCTTCGATGGCCGCCACTCCCGCGAAGATAGTGCAGGACCCACACTGTCCCTGGTCCCTGACAGGGCTGGTCCAGTCCTCGCCGCCCACGTTGGACCAGTCGAAGGTCTCGTCATCGGGGGGGGGCAGGGGTGAACCCGGGGCAAAATCCCGTGGCGGGGGTCCCTGTGTGGGCAGCGTGGTCCGGGCTTGCTCCATCATTTTTTCGTACTGGTCGAGCGGGATCAATCGCGCGCGAAACTCCTCCTCCGTGAGCGCCGTCATGGAGGTCTTGCCTGCGGTCCAGCTCAGGCCGGCCGCATCGATCTCGGCCTGGATCTCTGCTATTCTTTCACCCTCCGAGTCAGCCCCGGCGACGGGGGACACCGCAAGAAGAGATCCTGTCAGTATCAGGCAGTACATTGTTCTCATAGTTCATCTCCATTGTTCACAAACTGGAATTATCATACAGGTGCCTCGAACCATATAGAAAGGTCCAAAACAAGTCGTCAATTGCCCCAGGTTATGGTGTCGATGAGAATAGCAATGGACGCAAAGGCGCCCACTATGATGAGGAGGAGCGCCAATCCCTGCAAGGCGGTTCGAATCTTTGAGCCCCTCGAGGGCCCGGCTCCAAAGTCGGGTGAAGGGTCGTCCCCTTCACAGTCGTTCAGGATCATCATCGTGATCCGCTCCTGCCTCTGTCGTGAGCGTGAGGAGATCAGGCCTATCACCACCGCCACCGCTATCCCAAGAAGTAGAATGATCAGCATCACGGTTCTCTGGATTCCGGTCTTGAACTCCGAGAGCTCCGCGTCGTCCTCCGAGCGGCTGCTTATGAGACGTTCCGGGATGTGGTGGCCGGCGTACAATCTGGAGAGGGAAAACGCCGCAAGGAGCCTGCGATCGAACCCGACGCCGCCCTCGAGAGATATCTTGAGAACCGACCTCGCCCAGGGTCCGTCGTCCTCCCCTTTCAGCATCCGAAGAACGGCCCGCAGGCCGTCGTTGAAATCTTCGTTCTCGTCCAGAAGGTACAGATGCCTCACCGCCACGGATCTGCCCGGCCCCAGCGCCGAGTTCGTCAGCTGCAGGCGAACAGGACCCGTGACCTGAGGCCGAAGAGTCAGGCGAGCCGATCCGTCGCCGCTCACCCAGTCCGACGATGCGTGGATCCACCGACCACGATGGAAGAGGTCGGCGTAGATGGGGCCGCCTCTGGTGATCTGCCTCACGTTGACCTTCACGGCTTCGTTCCGCGAAGATATGGGGTTGTGCACCATCGCGTTGAGTCCGCCGTACACGACCCTGGGAAACAGATATGCCTCATTAACCTGCTCTTGCACTCCCGAGTCCACTTTTTCATCGTGTGCCTCGGCGGAAGGATTTTTGTACCGCCCGCCTGCCACCTTGATGGGATAATCCAGGTCCACGGGTTTGACCATCAGCGCGGTCAGACCGAGATTGTCGGTCTTTTGCTTTTCCAGGGTCATCTCCGACGACAAGCCGGCCCCCGGGATGCCCAGCTCCAGTGGTATGCTCACGGGCCCTCCGGTCGAATTCATCGATCGAAGGAAGACCACCGATGAGAGCCCGGTGGGTGCGCCCCGATCCTCGGTGAGAGCCTGGACGAAATCTCCGTCCGTGCCGACCCGGATCTTCACATCGCCGGGCTTGACGTCAGAAGGGACTGTCAGATCATCCCTCGGCGGCTCGTTTACCACCTCCACGTTCGCGCGAACCAGACGACGCTTCTCGTCGAACCGGATGTCCAGTTCCAGTATTGCCGGCCCCTCCGATATCTGCGGCACCCTGAAATTGCGGGCGAGGGCGTACCCGGCGTCGTTAACGGCCCCGTCGAACAGCAGGTGTCGTTCCTCTCCTCGAACCAGGTGCCCGGTGATTCGCTCCGGCTGGAAGAAGCCCTCACCGTCGGCTATCAGAGTAACCCTGATGGCGGCTGGAGAATCGGCCAGAAGTTGTCGCTGTCCCAGCACGACTATGGTGTGGTCGATCCCATATTGGGAGACGCGAATCCCGACGCAAATCAGGGCAAAGATCATTGCCGGAACGACAATGAAAAGACCCACCCGAACCCACCTTCGATCGAAAAGATCGGGGTGTTCCTCGATGTTTTCCGGGTTGTCGCGGCTCCCGTCCACGGTTACCTCTCCAGTCTCACGACGAAGAACCGATGGTGTCGTTTTATCTTCACGTCCTTGCCGTCGAAGGAGTGCCATGGGATCTCCGGTCTCGAGCAATCCCTGGCCGGTATGTCCAGTACCCCGACGTAGTGGTAGTAACCCATGTTAACGCGCCTTATTGCCAGAGGCCCCTCTCTGGATGCGGGCGGCATGGCGTTTATCAGCGCCACATCAAGGTCCCTGTGCGCCCGTTCCCAGAACAGGTAGTCCGGGAGCTCTTTTCGGATCTCGTCACTCAGGGAATGGTCCTCCATGAGCTGACAGCAGAATTTGCGTTCCGGCAGGTAGTACATGGGCGAAAAGCCCATGAACGGAGGAACCACCAGCAGCACATCGTCTTCCGGGAGCTTTTCCAGGTAGTCGATGATGGCCTCTGTGTTGGTTGTCCGGTCGGTGGTCACCTCGCCCACGTACTGACACAACGTGCACTCCACACCCCTCGTCGGTAGATAGGAGTTTTCGGATCCCGCGAAGCCCAGATGAAGGATGTTGGAAAAAACCAACAGGCCCAGCACACCGACGGCCATGGGGCGGGCCAGTCGCCACAGAATCAGAAGGATGACCGCGGTCACGACAGTGCCGAGGGGAATCAACGGAACCAGATATCTCATGTCGGCGAGCGTGGATCCGCTCACGGACTGGGGGGAAAACATCGAAGTGACGATCACCGCAGCCAACATCATTCCTGTCACTGCCAGACCGATCTTCGCTTCGCTTACGAGGCTCGATAGTCTTTTCACCAAAAACGGCAGCGCGAGGACCGGCAACAGGACCACTGGAAAGAACTCGAACGTCCCGATATCGCGTAGATTCCGCCAGAGCAACGTGGCGATTTTCTCGATCCCTTCTACCTCATCGGGTCTCGGGACGGATGTGGCGAAGGGATTGTGGGTCATGAGCACGTATACGCCGGCGATACCCGCGCAGAGATACGCCGCGCCGCCGACGATCAGGTGACGCCTTGTCCTGTGAGTCTTGAAAAGCAACAGGAACGGCAGGGCTACAAGGATTCCCGCCGCGTTGAAGTAGCTGGTGAACATCAACAGCGTCGAGAAAACAGCGGCGAGCAAGGCGCGCAAAAGAAGCCCCCGTCTGGAATGGATCCCGCCGGCCAGGCATGCCAGCAGGCCGATGCTCAGGGCAGCGCCGGGAGAGTAGTAGCGACAGTTTCTGATATAGAGCAGAAACGCCGGGGCGAGGGCCGTCAGCCACAGGGGGAGGTACCAGGGAAACCGATCGTCCAGTATGCCCCGCGCAAACAACGCCAGCGCGATCATGCACAGCAACCCCGCGAGGACGAACAGCACCCGTAACCCCAGCTCGTCCCCCCCGAAGAGGCTGATGCCGACGGCCGCCAGCCAGTACTGGAGCGGCGGCATGAATACGTTGACCAGGTTCTCATCGAGCTCGGCGCCGTCTCGATATCCGATGAGGTTCGTGCCGTTCCAGGCGCTCAACTGTCCGGTTTCCAGGAGGTTCTGCGCGAAGATGGCCGTGTTGGCCTCGTCGTCCCAGAACTTGTTGTTGGTGATGCCGGTGAAGGCCAGCACTCCGGCCACCGCGATTGCGATGCCGGACATTATCCATGATCCCCTGATTGAGCTGCTATCTGATGGAGAGTCGTTCATATTCTGCATGATGATGTCAGAGTGTGACAGATAAGCCGCTCCTGGAAAAGGATCTCCGTGATCAGGGCGTGGCGGTCAGGCTGAAGTCGTCGATCTTCCAGTTGAGATCGTCGAAGCCGATGTAGCGGAACCGAATCCTGAACTCGGAGCCCGGGCTCGGCAGGTATGATGAAATGTCCGTTTCCTGCGCGCCGTTACTGGAATTGTTGAAAGTAGCCACGGTCAGCCAGTTGCCGCCGTCGACTTCGATCTCCACAAATCCGAAATCGTCCGTGTCGTTGTCGGAAAAGTAGTGGTTGAAGGACAATATGATGCTGGTGCAATCGCCCCTTATGTAGCTGCTTGTGATCAACCGATCATTGAAATCGGATCCGAACTCTGCGTTGATCCACCAGAATCCGTCTGCCCCGCCGGTAGTGTTGTCGGTGTCGGACCAGGACCAGACATAACCGTAGGCGTCGCCATCGAAGTTTTCGACCTCCCATCCCACAGGCAGAGCTGACGCGTCGAATGGCTCAAGGACATCGAGTGTGCAGTCCGCATCTCCGTCCGTATCCGAGTCCGTGTCGGTGTCCGAGTCGGTGTCCGAGTCACTGTCCGAGTCACTGTCCGAGTCGGTGTCTGAATCACTGTCCGAATCCGAATCTGAGGGAAGGCCGTCGTCGAAAGTGGCCTCGCTGCAGCTGGTAGAAGAGAGACCCAGTGTCGTCAACGCAAACAATATGAACGCCAAGAAATAAGTTGATTTTTCCATTTGCGAAACCTCCGATTCCCTATCTATATCATAATATCATCAATCTCGCCGATGGTGTCCGAGAAAGACTACCGCAGATCAGGGCGTGGCGGATAATTCGAAGTCGTCTATTTTCCAGTGAAGATCGTCGTAGCCGACATATTTGAATCGAATCCGGAACTCACTGGTTGCAAGTGGCAGATACGAGGAAATGTTCAGGCTCTGGGAACCGCTGTTGGTATCCTCGAACGTGCCGATGGTCTGCCAGGCGCCGCCGCCCACCTCGATCTCCACGTAACCGAAATCATCGACGTCGTTGTTTTCGAAATAGTGATTGAACGACAATGTAATATTTGTGCAATCGCCTCTCATGTATGTTGCGGTGATGAGTCGGTCATCGAAAGACGAGGGGAAAGCTCCGTTGACCCACCAGTGGCCGCTGTCACCTCCCGTGGTGTTGTCGGTATCGGACCAGGACCAGTTGTAGTTGTAGGCGTCCCCGTCGAAATTGACGACATCCCATCCGATGGGCAAGTCGGATCCGTCGAAGGACTCCAGCAGGTTGACCGAGCATTCCGTGTCCGAGTCGGTGTCCGAGTCGGAGTCCGAGTCGGAGTCCAGGTCGCTGTCCGAGTCGCTGTCCGAGTCCGTATCGGAGCCCCCGTCCTCGTCCGTGTCCTGTTGGCCCGGAGGCACCACCTCCATGGTTGCGCACGTAGAAACAACGATTGTGAATCCTAGAAATACTGCAATTTTCAAGATCTGGAGTTTCTTCACGGGTGCTCCTGCGCAGCAAGATTAAATTGCTTCATCCTACTAATGTTACCATAGAACACGAAAACCGCATCGGCAAATATTGAGAGCACGGTCAGCCACAGACAGCCCCATCGCAGGTCAGATCTCCTGGACAGACGGCCTGGAAACCACATCCAACTATCGTTCCACCTATCTGACAGTAATAAGCGCAGAACATAAATTCGCCGGTGTCCATGCACATGGCACACTCGCCGGTGGCCTGGTCCCAACAATCCTCATTGACAGCACACACGGGCGCGCAGTAGGCGGACGTGTACTCCCCGGACACGCACTGTGCATCACCGATGCACTCCGCCGATTCCTGGCAACTCTCGCCGGTTTCCTTGGAGTTCTCCTCCGTCTCGGTTTCGGTGTCGACATCGGTGTCGGCGTCTGTATCCGAGTCCGTGTCTGTATCGGTGTCCGTGTCTGTATCTGTATCAGTGTCTGAATCGGTATCCGCGTCCGAGTCCACGGATCCGTCCGGCTCGGCGGGCCTTCCGTCATCGACACAACCCGGTACAAGCAGCAACGCCAAAATTGAAATGGTGATGGATAACGTCTTCATCTTCCCTACTTCCTGATCATTATTTCTTTCATCATTGTGTAGCGCCGCTGAAAAATGGATGTGAAAAACCGCTCAATCCCATAGTTGCGGCTCCGCATGCGAATGATTATTATATAAAAATAGGCAAGAAGATCATTCGTGTTGGTTCCTGTTTACTAAATAGCGGGATAATTCACGAGAAGGAGAAATCATGAAACAGAGAATAGCTTCGTGCATCGTCGCATTTTCGTTGCTGCTTGGATCCGTTGTTCAGGCTGACGAAATGACCTTCGCAGATGGATCGCTCATTATTCCCATGGATATCGAGTACCAGGACGAGGGGATGCTGGAGGCGTTCGGTCTTCTCTATCAATTGCTTCTCAATGACATCACCATCCACTGGGTTATCAACCAGGACAAGGATCCGGGTGGGATGGACTTTCTTACCAGCGCAGTGGACACGGCAACCGCGGATGCGATCGACGGGCACGAGTATCGCGGAGGACCGTTCGTCATCGAGGCTTCCCAGGCCGACGAAGCAATGCCGATCATCGAGGACTGGCAACAACAGCACGTTACCGCTGTGCACAGTCTCACCACGTCGTTTACCGGATATGTAAAGCGCACCCTGACGGCGGCGCCCACCATTGGGGTTTTTGCGGATGGCAACGAGGATATCGCGTTTGGATATCTCAATTCCGCCGGGGTACCGGACTCCCTCGGTCAGGCCTGGCCGGATGCGAAGGACAACACCGCCGAGTATCCGGGGTATCCGGACGTGCTGGATGTAGACGAGATTCGCGGGCCCACGACCAGTAGCAACACCGACGGGATCTTGTTTGACGACGGCGGGCTGCCCGCCTATTGCGAGTTGATGACCATGCACTGGGGCGTGAACGACGCCGACGACGACGCGATCGCCGAGATGCGCGAGTTCCTTTATTTTCCGACGCACTTGTTTGCCGAGTGTCAGGCGGTGAACGCGCTGGAAAACAGTCCAAACGGGTACTTCCTCACGCCCAATGGCTACTTGATGGACAACCAGCCGACCGCAGTGGACGAGCTCAACCCGCATCTTCCTTTCGCACAGATGGACGGCGAGTTCGAGACCGTGGGCGGTTCTGAGCCGTCGTACACGCTGCCTGATGGAGACAGCTATTACGATGAGGGTGTGGTCATGCTCACGGAGGCCGGAACACCCATTGGAACGCGCGATGTATGGATGACGGGTTACATCGACGGGATCTGTGACATTGATCCGGTGCTCGAAAAGGGCGATGACGACGAGGAGTGCGACGAGGGAGTCGGCAAGGTCAGTTACCTGGCCGGTCATGAATACAATACCAATACGCCTATTTCTGCGAACCCGGATTCTCAGGGGACCAGGCTCTTTCTCAATTCACTGTTCGAGGCGGATTGCGTCACGACTTTTGGTCAGCCAATCATAGACGTTGTTGTGACGGGGCCCGAGTGGACACCGGATGCCCAGGTCAGTTACAGCATAAAGTATTCCAACACCGGCAACGGAGTTGCATACGATCTCGAGCTCACCCAGCAGCTGCATCAGGGGATGAGTTTTCAGGATAGTGACGTTGCCCCTTCTTCGACTGCGGGCGATTCCGTGTCCTGGAACCTTGGCAACTTTGGTCCGCTGGACTCTGTGACAATTACTTCGGAAGTGGAATTTGCATCGTACGGAAACTACGAAACCTCGGCCACGCTGGAGTATCGCGTTGGACAGAACGGGAAAAGCGCCGATTCCAATACTGTGCTCACTGTCTACAGCGCCGAGCCGCCGGACGGTGATGGTGATGGTGACGGTGGACTCGACGGAGGTCAACTCAATCCCGGGAGTTCAGGCTGTGGTTGTGAAACTGCCGGGACTGTGAAAGCCGGTCCGTCGCTCGTGCAGATGCTCCTTTCGACATTCTAGCTTCCGGTTCTCGTCAGAGTCCATCCCGGCATGAAAACATATGCAGTTCACTGCATCCATGTTACAGATCCAATTCAGCAACAGCGGGAGGGGCAGATGAAAATACCTCATTGGTTGACCTGGCTGCTATTCGCAACTGCTTTCGGCGTACTGGCGACGGCCGAGGCCCAGCAACACAAAAAAACATACTCGTGGAATGACGAGATATCCGATTTTGCCGTTGTGGTGATGGTGTCCGAAAAGGAGATCGTCTTCGATCGTGGGACCGAAGCCGGCGTGAAGGCCGGTGACAAGGTGGTATTGTATCGAACGCTTACTGTCCACCACCCGCTGAGCGGAGAGAAGATCACCGATAAGTTTCCCATCGGCGAGGTTCGCGTGGCCGAGTCGAGTGAGCTGTTGTCTATTATCAAGAACTCCAAACGGCTATCCCACGCGCCAAAGGCGGGGGACCTTGTGTTGGTGTCCCCCCAAAAACCGGCGAAGCCTGCCCTCCAGCCGAAAGCGGTCGTAGTGCAGCAGGTACAGACGCCGTGTCCGACGGTGCCGGCGGCGGGCATGACTGACGAGATGAAGGCTCTACACAGTGCCTACCTCAAGAGCCTCGGTCGCTCCATCGACAGACGGATCTGGGTGTACGAACAGTTCGTGGATCATTATCCAACGGGCGCCTATGCCGAGGCCGTTCAAGATGAGATCGCCTGGCTCGGGGCGCTCAGACAAACCAAAACCGAGAAAGCGGAGAAGATTGCGCCCAGCGGCACCGTGTTGCACTCTCCGATCACCACTCTCGAGGTCGGCGATGCCGCCCAGGTGGTCGTTGCGATCGTGGCCAAGCGGCCGGCCCATGGCGCGCGCCTGTTTTTACGAAAGGTAGGCGATGAGGGCTTCGATGAAATGGCGCTGGAACCCACAGGCGCCTACTACTTCCGGGGTGTGATTCCGGAGCAATACGTCAGCGAACGGGGACACTTCGAGTACTTCATCGAAGTCGCCTTCGTCGAGGGAGAGTCGGTGCCGAAGGTGGCCAGCGGCGCGAACCCACACATCGTCAGGGTTACAACTCCGGTTGTTGACAAGATCGAATACGCAGATCGTTCCACTGCGCGGGTCATGTTCGAGTACGTCAATTTCGACATGGACAAGGCTGTAGACGACGAATACTGGGCATTCGAAGCCGACTACTTTTACCGCATCTCAACCTTCCTGTACGGGGTTCGCGTAGGGATGGGCATCTTCTCCGGTACCGGCGGCGTTCTGAAGGATATCGAGTTGAGCAAGGACAACAACCGGGAGGCGGCGGTGAACTACGGTTACCTCGAGGGGGAGTTCGAGGTGGTGCCCATGTTCCACTTTATGCTCCGGCTGGCGGTGGGCAATCACCGCACAGGTGACGAGGAAGCCATGATGGACAGCGTGTTCGGATTCGAGGGGGGAGTGCGGATCGGTGAGGAGCGCAAGACGAACCTTGTGGCTTCCGGGGCGGTGCTGCAACGTATCGGATACGAGGCGCGTCTGGCACTGGAGATCAACGTGTTCAAGCGGGTGCCGATCAACCTGGAGGGGTTGGTAACCAATTATCCGGTGAACGACTCCCATCCCGGTCTTCGAATCGTGGTGGGGACCGGCTTTCGCTTCACGGATTGGCTGGCGATCCTGGCGCGCGGGAGCTGGAATGCACGGACGATCAAGCACACTGGATTCGGGGGGGGCGCCAGCCTGGCGCTGTCCTGGTGAAGGAGGTCACGATGCGACGTATTTATATTGAATTCGCCCTGTCGCTGGCCCTCCTGGTTGTCGTGAGCTCAAGTGCCACGGCAACGGCCGACGACAAGAACAATGAACAACCCGGGACCGGGACGACTGCTGATGATACGGAGCCGGACGATGCGGAGCCGGTGAAAGAAACTGCCTCCGTCGGATTCCTGCATCAGCCGATCCCCACGACGCGGGCGGGCGCCTCAATCAAGATCAGCGGGAAGATGAACCGCAAGTGGGTAATCAAGCGTGTCGTGCTCGCCTGTCGGTGGGGCTCTGATGGTGAGTGGAAGGAAATTTCGTTCAGGCGCTCTTCAACGGGAACTGCGGTGGCCGTGATTCCGGTGGAGTTCGTAGAGTCGCCTGGGGTCGACTACTACGTTTACCTGGCCCCCGAGGAGGACGACGGCAAGCCACAGGCGTTGTTTGCAACTCGGAACAATCCGTATCGTGTGATCGTTCACGGCTTCTCGCCCAGATCCCGCTACAATAGTCGTCTGGCGGAGTGGGATGGCCGGCTGTCCCGGATCGATCTCAACTACGGCTATTCGAACTTCGGTGAGAACCTCGAGTTGACCGGAGACCCTCCTCTTCAACCAGGGGATCCGGAGCCAACGAGGAAAACGGATCGTGGCAACGTGTATCACGAGGTGAACATCGCCTACACCTACCGCTTCCTCACCTACCTGTACGCAATGCGGGTTGAGATTGCCGGGCTGGCTCACGACTTTGGCGATTTCAGGCCATTTACCGCATCCAAGGACGAAGAAATCGGGCCCGGAATGTACGCAATCTCCCCGTCGCTGGAGTTCGAGTTCGCCAAATACTTCGGGATGTCATTGCTGTTGCGCCTCGGTATTTCCGAAGAGGGATTCGAGGGCGGCGGTGGCTCGTCCATCAGGATCGGCCGGATCAGGAGCACGCGGCTGGATGTGGGGTTCGAGGGAGTGAGCAACGCAGGCTGGCGGCTGTTTCTGCGCTTTGAGTGGGACACGGTGCCCCATCTGCCGATGGCGTTCAATATCGAGCGCACCCAGTGGTACGCGGCGCCGTCAGACGGGCCGTTGTACGCCGTTGTGGACTGGGGCAGCCGCTTGTACTACGAAATCAAGACGTTGCTTCCGGCGGGGATCGGACTGCGGATGCACGCCGGTTTCGCCGCCCGGGACCAGGCGGTCAAGGGCGGGCTGGTGCTCGGCGGCGGTGCGTGGGTGGATTTCTAATTCGCTGCGCTGGGGTACGTGCGAAAAACACCTGAGGACAATTAGTCGGCACCGGCGTGCATGTGTCGTCGAGGTTGTTGCAGATCCCAAACTCCAAGATCCAAGGTCCAAGATCTCGCCAGTCTGACCCCTAACTCGAGTTGGGTCTTCACGGTTGTCGTTTGACGTCTGTCCTGCTTCGCTCGCAAGCGAGCTTCGCAGGATTGCACGATTACAATCTACGGACAGCCTGGGCGGGAGGGAGAAGATGTCTATCTGGGGGGGCACAGGTACTAGGGCACATCGATGGGCGTGGGCGGGACCAGGATGAGGACGACGCGTTCGTCGAGGGGGAAACAGCCGCCCGCGGTTACGGTGATCGCCGCTTCGAAGAACTGGGGCTCGTCTGTCTGTTCCACGAAATCGTTGAAAGCGGTCACGTCGAAAGTGACGATAGTGCCCGGGGTCACGTTGTCGAACCCGTCAGTCGTT
>JAUVAN010000233.1 GCA_030591725.1 Deltaproteobacteria bacterium | reverse complement strand
CCCTCCTCGAGCGCCTCGCGCCCGAGCACCTCCACTCCTATCCCCGCCAGCTTCGGAACAGCCCTGGCCATCATCTTGAGCGCCCAGTCCACCTGCCGGGTATCCGAGAACTTCGACACCGCCACCACAAAACCGGTCCACCCGATGAGATGGGGCACTCCAACCGACCACATGGCGAGAGATCTCAATGTATCCGAAAAACCGAACGGCGGTTGTGGTGTTGGATCTCCGGGAAAATCGGGGGATTTTGGATCGATATGGGGCGTCATCGTCATGACGGGGTTATAGCAAAACGCCGCCGAATTACTACCACGCGCAATTTTTCCAACACGTCGGCGGGCAAAGAAGCAGTGTCACTTTAAAAATACACTCGAACGCGCCAAGCCCGCGTCAATAAAGAACTATCTGACCTCCAGGGGGTAGCGAAACCGCGATCGGCGACTTATGTTTTTAAGAAGTAACACAAGTCAAAGGCGGGAACATGGAACGAAAAAAACACCACAAAGAAGGTTCCGAAAACCAGGAACGCGGAGACAACACGCGCAACGACCTGCTCAGAGCAATCAGGCAGCGCACGAGAACGCACAATGTTGCAACGGTCACCAACGCCAGCGATTTCTCCGGCCTGATAGAGATCCGGAGCATGGCCGCCTTAACCCGATCCGACCCTCACACGGGCGTCAGCGGGCTGATCACCTTGAGCGGAATCCAGGTGGCGCCGGCCATCGGCCCGGCTTTGCTGCTCGAACCAGCTGATGTTGACGGCGCGACAGCCGGAAAGACGCTGGGCATCGTCACGCTCGTCGCCGCCGGTGTCGCCATTGTGGTGATCGCGTTGACGCTGATGCACGGATCGTTCGAACTACCGTCGTTTCTTGGGGTGCTTGAACCCACATCGCATGCCGCCGTGATGCCTGTTTTCGTCGAGCAGGAGCAGGGAGATCCCGACCCGGGTATGAACACCAACGAACTCGCCGCCTTCGCGGTAGGGGACATGGCCGTGGACGATGAATCAGCAAAAGAGCCGGAGGTCTCCTCGTCGCCGTCGACGGTGCCCCAGAAGATCGTGAAGAAGAAATCCAGGAGCAAGTCACGTCATCGACGATCTTCCGCCCGCCTGAGAAAGAGCGAGCGAAAAGAGAAGATCGCACCCTCGATCCTGGACGGACCTCTCCCCAGAACCCTCACCCGCGCCCAGGTCAACACCGGTCTCAAATCCGTGACGGCCAGGGTCAGGCGCTGCAACAAGGGCGACAGCGGGCTCGCCGTCATCGAAGTGGTCATCGGCAAGAACGGCAGGGTGACCCGTTCCCTCGCCACCGGCACCTACTCCGGCACCTCCACGGGCAGGTGCTTCGCGAAGGCCGTGCGCCGCGCCAGGTTCCCCAAGTTCACCGGATCACGGATCACCGTCAGGTATCCCTTCAGGCTGTAGAGCAGTCGAAACTCCAGCCTAAGGACAGTTCGTCGGAACGGGAGTGCAAGCGTCGGACTGGTTGTCGTGGACATCTATCGGAGTGGGTGCGGTGGCGAGCTGGTCCAGAAGATCGCAAATCTCGCAATCCGGCAGACCGCCGTTGTCGTAGATATGCAAGCCCCCTCCAACCACCGAGGTAAGGGCGTTCAGTCCATCCAGGTCCACAAGGGCGCTGTTGTCGTAAACGTTCAAGTATCCGCCCACCGAGGTGAGGCAACTCAACGCGATCAAGTCTGTGCATGAAGCGCAATGGATCGAGAGGTATCCCGCGATTGATGTGTATCCCGCGAGGGTTTCAAGATCCGTTTGCGTGGTGACATCCAGATCGCCGTCGTACTCCCCCTGAGAGCAATCGGTATCCGCATCGGTATCTGTGTCCGTATCCGTGTCGACATCGGAGTCGGTCGTCCCACCGTCACTGCGCGACGAGTCGTCCGAACACCCGGCGGCGACCACCGCCAGCGCCAGGCCCAGCAAAAGATTTTTGATGTCGATCATCGTGGCTGTCCTCTTTTCCAGTTGAATCCCACGAACGGTCGTAGGAAGCTGAGTCTTCCAGTCTAACGTTTCACGTACCAGGAGCCCGCATGTACTCAAAAAACATAACAGCAGTGATCATCACGCTTGGATTTCTGTCCGCGGCCTGTGAGCCTGCGAAAACCAGGGTTGCGCCCACTGAGCCGTCGGCTACAGACAATGAACCTGCCGGTGAGACCACTCTCGCAAAGGAGGTCGATCTGCGCAAGCTTCCAACCGCCCCCGCACCGGTGACGGCTTTTGTGGGAGCCACGATTTTCGACGCCACCGGCAACGACCCGATCGAAGACGCCGTCATCGTGCTCTCAAAAGATCGAATAGTCGCGGTGGGACCGAAAGCGGAAGTGACCGTGCCCGACGATGCGGTCGTAATCGATGTGGCGGGCAAGTGGATAATGCCGGGCCTGGTGGACGCCCATATGCACTTCTTCCAATCCGGCGGAATCTACGCAAGACCCCACGTGGTCGACCTGCGCGAGACCAGGCCATACAAAGAAGAGGTGAAAGCTCTTCGCGAAGACCTCCCGGATACTCTGCGCCGCTACCTGGTGTCCGGGCAGACTGCGGTGGTCGATATGGGCGGCCCGTTCTGGAACTTCGAGGTCAGAGAAAAGGCCAACGGAATGCTGCTCGCCCCGCGTACGGCGGTTTCCGGCCCCCTGGTCTCCACGATCGCCAGGGAGAAGCTGGACATCGGCGATCCACCCATCATCAAGGCGGAGACTCCGGATGACGCCAGGGCGCTGGTGCGAAAACAGCTGGAGCAAAAGCCGGACCTTATCAAGGTGTGGTTCATCGTCTCAAAGGAACACTCGCCCGAGCGTGGGCTCGAACAAACCGTGGGCATCATGCAAGCCGCCGCAGACGAAGCACACAAGGGCGGCGTGAGGGTGGCTGTACACGCGACAGAGCTGGTCTCCGCCAGGGAGGCCCTCAAGGCCGGGGCCGATATTCTGGTTCACAGCATTGACGACGAAATAATCGACGACGAGCTCATCTCGCTCATGAAGGAGAAAAACACGATCCTGACGCCCACCCTGACCGTCATGGAGGGTTACGCCGAGGTCCTGGGAAACAAGCCCGTCCTTTGCGAGATGGACAAAAAGTACGGAGATCCGCAAATCGTCAAGACCTGGAGAGAGCTTTCGTCAGTGAGCCCGGAGCCCCCGGAAGAAGCCGCCAAGAGACAGGCCAAGAACGACGCCAGAATGCCTGTGATGAACGAAAACCTCATGAAGCTGGTCGAGGCCAAGATCACAATAGCTGCGGGAACGGATGCGGGCAATATCGGCACTCTTCACGGCTCGGCCCTGCATCACGAGCTGGAAATGATGGTAAAGGCGGGTATGTCCACGAAGGCCGTTCTCATCGCAGCCACCAGAGATGCGGCAAAAGTATTCGCCGTCGAGCCCGAGTTTGGGACGCTGGAGAAAGGCAAGCTGGCCGACCTCCTTGTGTTGGACGCGGATCCCCTGGCCGACATCTCCAACCTGGGAAGAATTTCAAGGATAGTCAAGGGCGGCATTGTTCTCGATCCCAACCAGATTCTGCCGCCGAATCCGGAGTGGGTGGTGCAGAAACAAGTGGACGCCTACAACGCGCGAAATGTCGATCTCTTCTTGTCATTCTATTCGAAAGACGTGGTGATCACCCGCCATCCCAGCGGTGAAACGGTGGCCAGAGGCACCGAGGAAATGCGCAAAATCTACTCCGGTCTGTTCGAGCGCGCGCCAAAACTGAATTGCCGGGTTCTCTCGCGAACCACCACCGGCAACATGGTTATCGACCACGAACTCGTCACCGGCATCGAGGGTCGACCGTACCTGCACGCGGTCGCAATCTACGAAGTCAACGACGGCCTCATCACCAACGTCTGGTTTCTTCCCAAAGACGCTGACTGAATCACCCGGGCCGGATATCCAACTTGTCAAACAACTCGTAAGATCCTGCGAAGGGCCTCTGGAACGTCTTCGAAGTTCGAGATCAAGCTGGTGGCGGTGGCCCGGGCCAGCCTGGAAGAGCTACTTCTGGACTACAAAGATTTCTTGAGACAGCGGAGGCTGCCTCTGTGGGGCAAGGATCATCCCCGTGCACTGCAAGTGCGGAGCATGGCCTATCAGGAAAATAGGTCCTATTTGACGTATCGGTCCTATGTCGAAGATCACGCCATAGCGGCATCGCCGCGACGGTGGATGGTGGTTTTTGGCGAGCAATTACCCCATGAGTGCCCCATGGGGAGGGGGGGCATTGACCTGAAAAAATAGATATCTGACACCTCAGAAGGCGCACACCTACGGACAATTATCCGGAACCGGGGTGCATGCGTCGTCGAGGTTGTCGTGGACACTTATCGAAGTGGGTCCGGTAGTGAGCTGGTCCAGCAGGTCGCACACCTCGCAGTCGGGAAGAATGCTGTTGTTCGGGATGTACAATCCCAAGCCCACCGAGGTGATGCCGCTCAGCCCATTAAGGTTGGTGAGGGCGGGGTTGTCGTAGATGGACAAGTTCATACCCACCGAGGTGAGGACGCTCATCCCGTCCACGTTGGTGAGGGCGGGGTTGAATTGGATGGCCAAGTCCCCACCCACCGAAGTGAGAGCGCTCAGTCCGTCTAGGTTGGTGAGGGCGGCGTTGTTCCAGATCTGCAAGTCCCCGCCCACCGAGGTGATGCCGCTCAGCCCGTCCAGGTTTGTGAGGGCGGCGTTGAATTCGATCCGTAAGTACCAGCCAACCGAAGTCAGGGCACTCAGTCCGTCAAGGTTGGTGAGGGCGGCGTTATCGTCGATCCACAAGTGCCCGTCCAATGAGCCGGTGATGCCGCTCAGCCCGTCCAAATTGGTAAGGGCGTCGTTTTCGGAGATCCCCAAGTGCCCACCCACCGAGGTGATCCCGCTCAGCCCGGTAAGGTCGGTGAGGGTGGGGTTGTTCCAGATGTTCAAGAACCCGCCCACCGAGGTGAGGCAAATCAACTCGCTCAAGTCGGTGCACGAAGCGCAACAGATAAGCAGGTATCCCGATTTGGAGGTGTACCCCGCGAGGGTTGTGACATCCGATGGTGTGTGGATCTCGAAGTCGCCGCTGTACTCTCCTAGATTGCACTCGACCGGGCCGGTATCCGTATCCGTATCTGTGTCAGTGTCCGTGTCGGTATCGGTGTCGGTATCAGAATCGCTGTCGGAGTCGGTATCCGTATCGGCATCGGTATCGGCATCGGTATCGGTATCGGTATCGGAGTCGGTCGCCCCACCGTCAATGCTCGATGCGACGTTCGAGCACCCGCTGCAAACCAGCACGGTCGCAAGTGCCATCAACAGCAAGTACCTCATTGCCGAACCCTTTCATCATGGACGTGAGAGTATTTTATCAGGGATCGGAGAAAGGCGCACGCCTCCTTCAAAATGTCTCCCATTCCTTAGAAAGAGGCAACGGGACTCAGTCAGCTGGGTGTAAACGCCATAGTCCCGCATTCTGAGCGTTTTTGTCGAGGATTGATCTGGCGAAGGCCCCAGGAGTGCTCCATGGGGGGAGGGAGTTGTCGAAGAACATATCAAGGTGCCCAAAACAGAATGGCCGACGAGATCTGGGTGTTGACTAAATAACCCTTGTTGACAAATGCGTCAACAGTGGGTAAATAATCTACATGGTTGAACGTAAGAACCATAAGTCCACACTGAAACAGCTGCAAAAGAGGCTGGTCCAGTTGTTGGATGTTGAACCTGGTGATCTGAGAGTGGAAGTCACTCACCCAGGAGGACGAGTCGACGCTGTCATCAGCTACGGCAAGACAATATTCATCTGTGAACTGAAGATGACAGCAAGCTCGGCGGCAGTGCTGGAAGCACAGAACAAACTAAAGAAGGCCCAAAACGAGATTGGTAAAAGGGCCGTTCCGCTTCTGGCCGTACCGTACATGGGTCCGGTTGGAGAGAGGCTTTGCGCTGAGCTTAGTCTTTCATGGTTCGACCTGTCAGGGAATGCGAACATCAAGGTACCAGGGTTCAGGATTCGAATTGAGGGCAAGCCAAACCTCTACAAGAAACGAGGGCGTCCTTCGTCCGTTTTTGCTCCAAGGAGCGCACGTGTCGTTCGGTGGTTGCTGGTCCATCCTGAGACGCGCTTCAACAGCGAGCATCTCTCACTGCGTGCGTTTGCAAAGGAGGCGCAGGTCGATCCGGGACTCACTAGTCGGATACTTAACCGCTTGGAGGAGGACGGCTACGTTACGCGGGACAGAAAAACCGGCTTGATTCGTGTGCTCGACCGCGATCGGTTGCTTGATGATTGGCGTGCTCACTACGACTTCGGAAAGCACACCATAGTTGAGGGGCATGTAGCCACTCGTAGCGGCGAAGAACTGCTCAGGAAGTTGGGAGATGGTTTGGGGGCAACCGGGATTGACCATGCGGCGACTGGTCTCGGTGCGGCTTGGCTATACACTCGCTTTGCCACTTTCCGCTTGGTGACCTACTACGTTGCCGAGATGCCCGAGAACGATGTTCTTAAAAACTTGGGTTTTCGAGAAACCGATCGGGGTGCCAATGTTTGGCTCGTAGTGCCCAACGACGAAGGGGTGCTCCATAACCGGGGCAAAGGTCAGGGTATATACTGCGCTGATCCGTTGCAGGTCTATCTTGATCTTGACGCCCACCCCGAAAGGGCGGCGGAAATGGCACCTTTGCTTAGACGTCAAACCGATGTCGCACGCCGTATCCGCGCCTATGAACCACTAGAGAAGATCTTTGGCGATTATAAGGGAGAAGGTATCTCGAAGGCGCATATCGATTTTATCCGGAGCGCCATTACGAGTAACGTCCGCTATGAACCTGATTTGCCCAGGTGGCGTAGGCGGAAACGGAAATCATGACAATAAAACCGCAACATAT
>JAUVAN010000222.1 GCA_030591725.1 Deltaproteobacteria bacterium | reverse complement strand
CATTGCAATCATACCTATTATAATAGGCGTAATATAATAGTTCTGCAAGTCATTGTAGACGTTCTCGCCGACAGTCTATCCCGGCGAACAAGCGACAATCATCAACTGACGTTTGTCCTCCTTCGCTCGCGAGGCGAGCTTCGGCGGATGATCGTTTTCTTTACATGACAACTATTCGTTGATTAATTCGGAGATGCAAGAAGACATGCTCAGTCTTTCTGTCTTGCCTGGAACGCTCTGTACCCGGATCGGGAGCGCGAAATCGACGAGGTGTTGAACGCGGCAGGCATCTGAATACACCTCTTCTTTGAAGAACCCGTTGTCCCTTCATATTAGAATGTTGTAGAGTCCTTTTCACATTAGAAACACACGACGCGAGAGGTGACAAACATGTCGAATATACCAGACAGGATCCAGACCTGGCAGATGATCCAGCCGTGGTCCAAGAACAAGGAAACAGGGGAAAAGATCCCCGGCAAGATCGAGAAGACAGAGATCCCGGTGCCCGACCTCGCCCCCGGAGACGTGCTCGTGGAGGTGGCCGGCTGCGGAGTGTGACACACGGATCTCTCGTTCTTCTACTTCGGCGTTCCCACCGTCAACAAGCCCCCGATGACCCTCGGTCACGAGATCAGCGGCACGGTGGTGGCCGGCGAAGCAGATTGGATTGGCAAGGAGGTCATCATCCCTGCGGTGATGCCGTGCAACGACTGTCCCATCTGCGAAAGCGGACGCGGCAACCGGTGCCTGGCCCAGAAGATGCCCGGCAACTCCATCGGAATCTACGGCGGGTTCTCAAGTCACATACCTGTTCCCGCCCGGGATCTGTGCGTGGTGGAAAACCGCGGCGACATACCGCTCACCAACCTGGCCATCGTCGCGGACGCGGTAACCACACCGTACCAGGCGGCCATGAGGGCGGATCTCGGAGAGGGCGATCTTGTAATCGTCACCGGAGCCGGCGGCGGCGTGGGCAGCTACATGGTGCAGACTGCAAAGGCGATGGGCGCGAAGGCTGTCATCGGAATAGACATCGACGACGCCAAGCTCGAAAAGGCCATGCAGTTCGGCGCGGACTTCGTTATCAACTCCCGCGACAAGGACGTGAAGGCCGTCAAGGGCGAGATCAAGGCGTTCTGCAAGGAAAAAGGATTGCCCCACAACTACGGCTGGAAGATCTTTGAAGTAACAGGGGCCAAGGCCGCCCAGGAGATCGCTCTGGGCCTCCTGTCGTTCGTGGGCAAGCTGATCGTGGTCGGCTTCTCCATGGCCAAGCTGGAGTACAACATCTCCAAGCTCATGGCCTTCGACGCCGAGATAATCGGAACCTGGGGATGCCTCCCCGAGTACTACCCCAAAGTTCTGGAGATGGTCCTCGACGGTCGCATCAAGGTGAATCCCTTCACCGAAACACGGCCCATGAGCACCATCGTGCAGGTCTTCGAGGACGCCCACGCGGGCAAGCTCGACAAACGCATCGTCCTGACTCCCGATTTCTAGCGAATTCCCACATCGATCCCCCTGACCAGGTTCGAAAACAATTCCTGTTTTCTCTCAACAATGCGATAATTTCTAAATAGATTCGTTCGGACCCGTTGTGCGGATTGTTTGAGTGGTTCGAATATCAGGAGAAGAGATGCTCTGGCGAATTCTTGTGTTTCTAATGTCGATATCGATGGTTGCGTTCTCGTGTGCATCAACCTCACTCGATATGGTAGACGAGGCCTCGGATACCGATGCGGACGGCGATTCGGACGGCGATGCTGACGGCGATTCGGACGGTGATTCGGACGGTGACTACTGTGAAGACGATCCATGCGACGCTCACGCATCCTGCACGAACCTCCAGAACACCTTTCAATGCGTTTGCGACCAGGGCTGGGAGGGCGACGGTCTCGATTGCGACGACCTGGACGAATGCACCGATGAAACGGACAATTGCGACGAGTATCACGCCGATTGCACAAATACTGAGGGCTCATACGATTGCACCTGCATCGACGGCTATGACGGCGACGGACTGGCATGCGACGACGTGGACGAGTGCACCGACACCACTGACGATTGCGACGTCAACGCAACATGCACCAACACCGACGGGGGCTTCGACTGTGATTGCAACTCGGGCTGGGAGGGGGACGGAGGTGTCTGTACCGAGATCCCGCCGGAAGTAACCATCGACCTCACACCGCCGACCGGGACGCTGACCAGCGACGACCC
Organism: Deltaproteobacteria bacterium; assembly: GCA_030591725.1. Classification (GTDB taxonomy): domain Bacteria; phylum Myxococcota_A; class Polyangia; order JAAYKL01; family JAAYKL01; genus JAUVAN01. The sequence goes on along the minus strand of JAUVAN010000222.1, from coordinate 4,965 downwards.
ATACTGGGCGTCCAAGGGCTACAGGGTGACCCCCACCATCACGCTGGATATGATCGCCCTGGAGTGGTTCATCAACCAGCCGTCGAGCGGCACTCTCTCCGCCAGGGTATACAACAGCTCCGGAACCCTGCTCGCGAGCGGAACCTCGGTGTCCGGAAGCAACATCCAACAGTGGTACCGCTCGGATATCACTTATACCCTCGCGGCGGGACAAACCTACACTCTGAGCTTCTACAACTCGGCGGCGACTACCGCCATCTTCCAATACAAGAGCAATCCCTCCCAGCCGTTCACCGTGGCGAGCTACTTCGGCAACGTCCAGAGCAGGTCGTCAGCGGGTGACGCATACCCGACCAGTGACAACTCATGGGCCCCATTCATCCGCGTGGTGGCAGTTCCCTAGTCATTCGCCTTCCAGGAACTCCACATCCGCCAGATCTCTGTGTCTGCCGGAGGCCTTCTTGTTCCGTACCAAATCCGCTCTGGAAATCACTGATATTTCGACCTCATCAGAGGTCAATATCTGCCTCCTTGAATAGCAGTCTTCAAAATCGATTCCAGAGGCATTATTGATAATATCAATCTGGATAGGTGAACTACCTATGCGATAGACATTTCCCAGTTCCTGGAAAACCTTGCTTTCAACCGTCGGGGCTCCGAATTCATAAAGCGCTGCCAACAAGTGCCTGATATTTTCATCGTCGATTGCGATCAGAAAATCGATGTCCTTGGTGGCTCTGGGGTTACCATAGATTCCGACTGCCCATCCCCCGACAAGTAGGTATCGAACCTTATTCTTGTTTAAACACTGTATAAATTCTCTGAAGTCGTCCGGTAGTTGCTTGCGGGCCATAGAAACACTCCCTCAAATAGGTGATGGTTCTCAGCTTTTCCTCAAACGTGGCACAAGACCAGTATTTTCTATCCTCCCGTTCAAGCGCCTGTCGGGTTGCCATTCGAATCTTCTTTCTGTCCATTTGTTCATCCATGGCTCTATCTCGTTACCAGGCGCCTTTCGCAAAGAATGATGATTATTATAACATGCTCCTGACCGCATTTGAAATATCCAGGATCGGAACCCGCTTCTCACATGTCACAGACCCTTGACAGCCCGCGGCACAAGATGAAATAAAGATCGTCCTTCGCAATCAAAAACATCGCTTGAGCAAGGTGGCAAGCCAATGATGCAATATTCGAAGATCAAGGTGGAATTGATACAGGATGATCAATTCCTGCACATCGTCCTCGCGTCACCTCCGGCCAATATCCTGGACGGTGCGACCATGGGAGAGATCGTCGATTGCCTGGACCGGGAAGGCGCGAAGAACTCCCTCAAGGGGATCATATTCGAGGGCGAGGGCAAGCACTTCTGCTTCGGCGCCAGCGTGGAGGAGCACACAAAGGAGCGGGCGGGGGAGATGATCGGCTCGGTCCCCGGGCACTTCAAGAAGCTGCTCGCCACAACGGTCCCGACGATAGCGCTCGTCCGCGGACAATGTCTGGGCGGCGGAATGGAGCTGGCGCTGTTTTGCAACTTCATCATCGCGGAGCCCTCGGCCAAGTTCGGCCAGCCCGAGATTCAACTCGGAGTGCTCCCTCCGGTGGCTGCGCAGCTGTTGCCGGGGATCATCGGCCAACTACGAGCCGACGACATGATACTCACGGGCCGTTCCATCGACGCCCAGACCGCCCACAACTGGGGTCTGGTTCACGAGGTGGCGGATGACGGCAAGGCGGCCCTGGACAAGCTGCTCACCAAGCACCTGGCCCCGAAGAGCGCGCAGTCCCTGAGGTTCGCAAACCGCGCCTCGCGCTCATCCTGGTACAGGGAACTTCCCGAGAGGCTCGACGAGATGGAGCGCCTCTACGTCAAGGAGCTCATGGAAAGTGAAGACGCGAACGAGGGCATCAACTCGTTTCTCGAAAAACGTAAACCGGAATGGAAAAACCGCTGAGCATTCGATTCAGTCGAACTTTCTGGATAAAGGAGAAAACAGATGGCCTTCAAAAAGAGTTACATCCCTTACGGTGGTTACTGGAGCAGCCCTTACGCCAAATGGCAGGGGAGCCTGGCAGAACTTCACGCCCTCGAGCTCGCGGCCGCCACCGCGCGCAAATTCTTCGAGGTCAGGAAGATCGACCCAAAAAAACTTGAAAACATGTACCTGGGGATGACCATCCCGCAGACCCAGTGTTTCTACGGTGGCCCATGGACGGCTGCAATGCTCGGCGGCGAGGGAATCTCCGGACCGGTGGTCAACCAGGCCTGCATCACGGGCATCGTCTGCGCCAAGATGGCCGCTCAGGACGTGGACGCCGACATCGTCAAGGCCAGCCTGGTGGTCGCTGCCGATCGGTGCTCCAACGGACCGCACCTCTACTATCCCTCGCAGAAAGCCCCCGGCGCCACCGGCAAGAGCGAGGACTGGGTATGGGACAACTTCGGCGAAGATCCGTGGGCAAAGAACGCCATGATCGAGACCGCTGAAAAAGTGGCAAAGGAGCACGGAGTCACCCGCGAGCAGAACGACGATGTCGCCGCCCGCCGCTCCGAGCAATACCAGGAAGCTCTCAAGGACGACGGCGCGTTCCACAAGCGCTTCATGATCCCTGTCACCGTGGGCCGAGGCAAGAGGGCCAAGGACATCACCAGCGACGAGGGGATCTTCCCGACAACCATCGAGGGTCTCAAGGCCCTCAGGCCCGTGCTGCCCGACGGAACGATCACTTTCGGAGCACAGACCCACCCCGCAGACGGCAACTCCGGCCTGATCGTCGCCACCAAGGAGATGGCCGACGAGTTGTCAACCGACAAGAACCTGTCCATAAAGCTCATCGGATTCGGGACCGCTCGCGAAAAGAAGGGCTACATGGCCGCGGCAACTATCCCCGCCACAAAGGTCGCCCTTGCTGACGCAGGCGTGAAGATATCCGACCTCAAGGTGGTAAAGACGCATAATCCGTTTGCGGTCAACGATGTCGTATGGGCGAAGGAGTTCGGTTTCGACGTAAATGACATGAACAACTACGGCAGCTCTATGATCTGGGGACACCCCCAGGGACCGACCGCCCTTCGTACGGTGATCGAACTCATCGAGGAGCTGGTCATCAAGGGCGGCGGCTACGGTATGTTCACGGGCTGCGCTGCCGGCGATACCGCCGGAGCATTGATTATCAAAATCGACTAGGAGGACAGGATGCATCTCAAAGGCAAGAGCGCGATAGTTACCGGCGGCAGCCTTGGTATCGGCGCTGCAATCGCAAAAACACTGGCGGGTCTTGGAGCCAACGTGGCAATCAATTACCGCAAGCACGACACCGAAGCAAAACAGGTCGTCGCCGACATGGAAGCGATGGGCGTCAAGGGGCTGGCCGTCAAGGCCGATGTATCCAGCTTCCAGGACGCTCAGGATATGGCCGCACAGGCCAGAGAAACCTTCGGCGGCCTCGATATTCTGGTGTGCAACGCGGGTATCAACTGGGACGGCGTTATCTGGAAGATGACCGAGGAACAGTGGGACAAGGTCATCGAGGTCAACCTCAAGGGCTACTTCAACTACGCGAGAGCCGTCACGCCCGGATTCCGTGAGCAGAAATCAGGCAAGATCATCAACGTGACATCCATCAACGGGTTGCGCGGCAAGTTCGGTCAATCCAACTACACGGCGTCCAAGGGCGGCATCATCGCCATGACGAAGACCATGGCCCGCGAGCTCGGAAACAAGAACATCAACGTCAACGCGGTGGCCCCCGGCCTCATCGAGACCGACATGGTGGCCGCAATGGACGAGGAGGCCAAGGATCGCTCGCGCAAGGAGATCGTGTTGGGAAGACTTGGACAACCCGACGAAGTAGCCAACGTGGTCGCGTTCTTCGCGTCCGATCTCTCGCGCCATGTGACCGGCCAGGTGCTCAACGTGGACGGCGGCCAGCTGATTTCATAACTATCGGGGCGGCCTGCCCGCCCTTGTGGAGGATCTTTTCATGACCAAACTCAACGATATAGTCGCAGTTTCCGCCGTGCGTACCCCCATGGGTAGCTTTGGCGGAACTCTGAAGGACGTCGCCTCGTTTCACCTGGGCGCCACGGCCATCAAGGCCGCTCTCGAGCGCTCCGGCTTCGAGGGCAAGGATCTCACCGAGGTGATCTACGGTTCCTGTCGTCAGGCGGGCAACGGCCCCAATCCATCCCGTTCCGCCGCGATCTTCGCCGGGCTTCCGGTGGAGGTTCCGACCGACACGCTCAACATGGCGTGCCCCTCGGGTATGAAGTCCATCATGCTGTCGGCCCAGGGCATCATGACCGGGCAGGGAGAGGTCTTCATGGCCGGTGGAATGGACTCCATGTCCACCATCCCTTACCTGCTCAAGAACGTCCGTTTTCAGGGCTTCAAGATGGGCGACAAGACCCTGGAGGACGGGTGGTCGGATTCCATCGATCCCACGTGCGGATACGGCATGGGCGGCACGGCAGAAAACCTGGTGGAGAAACACGGGATCTCCCGCGAAGCTCAGGATGCTTTTGCCGTGGAAAGCCACAAGAAAGCACTCGCGGCGATCGAAGCGGGGCGTTTCAAGAACGAGATCACCCCGGTCACGATTCCCGCCACTCGCAAGACGCCCGAGTTCCAGTTTGACACTGACGAGACCCCTCGCGCTGGATCTACCATCGAGAAGCTGGCAAAGCTTCGTCCGGCGTTCAAGAAGGACGGATCCGTCACCGCCGGAAACGCGTGCGGCATGTCCGACGGCGCCTGCGCACTTGTCATCACCACCCGTGAGCGAGCGGCGGCGGCCGGCGTGAAGCCCCTGTTCAGCATCGTGTCCTACTCCACCGCCTCCGTCGACGGCAAGTTCATGGGAGAAGGTCCCGGGATCTCAATCCCGATCGCCCTCGACAGGGCGAACATGTCCCTGGCCGACATGGACCTGTACGAGGTGAACGAGGCCTTCGCGGTGCAGGTG